>NZ_JAKJSC010000004.1 GCF_029029525.1 Labilibaculum sp. DW002
GGCTGGTTCCAGATTGATGAAAACTCAGGAGTAGTAAGCGTAAAAGGCAACATCGATTACGACTCTGCTGATCTAACAGATCACAAGGCAACCGTTTCGGTTAAAGCAACCAGTACAGATTTATCACATACCAGCAAATATTTTGAGATTGTAATCACTGAAGCTGATGGCACAACGCCAGGCGGAGGAGATACAGATAATGCAATTACGAAAATTACAGATAATGATCCTGCAAGCAATGAAATAAGCGAGAATGCTAAGAATGGCGATGAAGTAGGAATTACCGCCTTGGCTATTGATCCTGATGCGGATTTGGTAAGCTATACTTTAATTGATGATGCAGAAGGACGATTTACAATTGATGCGAGTACAGGAATTATCACAGTAGCTGATGAAACTAAGTTGGATTACGAGCAGTGGACTTCCCATAGTGTAGAAGTAAAAGCTTTAAGTACTGATGGAAGTTTTGTAACTAAGGTATTTGAAATAGCAGTTATAGATGGAGATGGTTCGAATCCAGGCGAAGGAGATACTGATAATGCGGTTCAAAATTTACTAGATATCAATGCAAATGATAATTTTATTTACGAACATACGATTGAAGGTTATTTAGTGGGAATTACTGCAAATGCAACAGATTCAGATGGAGATAAGGTTATTTATAGCTTGAGTGATGATGCCAATGCTAGGTTTGCCATTGATGAAACATCGGGTGTTGTGAGCGTTAATAACACCGCTTTAATTGATTACGAAAAATGGACTAGCCATACGATAACAATTAAAGCAACTAGCTACGATAATTCAATAATTGAAGGTGATTTTGTAATTGATGTTTTGCCTGTAAACGATGCACCAACTTTTGTAATGGATACTTTATTGCAAGTGAAAGAAGATGCTGGATTTAAATTCAAAAAAGGATGGGCTAAAGACATTAAAAAAGGTCCGGCAAGTGAGCGCAATCAGAAAATCGAGTTTACTCTTACAAATGATAGGGAGGATTTATTTAGCAAGCAACCTAAAATTGAAAAAGATGGAAATTTAAGTTTCCAACCTGCAAAAGATGTACATGGTATTGCGACTATCAATGTTGTTTTGAAGGATGATGGAGGGACTTCTGAAGGAGGAACGGATTCTAGTGATAAGAAGAGCTTTAAAATAGAGATTCTAGATATTAATGATGCTCCAAGCTTTACAAAAGGAGCAAACATTGAATTAGGAGAAGATGCAGGAGAGCAGAAATTCAATAATTGGGCTTCAGATATTAATGTTGGTCCAGATAATGAAGGATATCAAACATGGGAATTTAAAATAGAGAATTCCAATACTGAGCTGTTTAGTAAGCAACCAGTTATTGATTCGGAAGGTAATTTAAGTTTTACCATTGCGGATGAAAAGAGCGGGCTTGCAGATCTTGTAGTTGTAATGAAAGATGATGGTGGCCTAGCAAATGGAGGTATTGATATTAGTATTAAGCAACGATTTACAATTAATGTTGCTGATTTTAATGATATGCCAATCGCAAATCCAGATGAATATAGCTTGAAAGAAGGAGAGACTTTAAGCGTGAATGGTGAAGGTGTTTTAGTGAACGATTCGGATATCGACAGTGATCATTTAAAAGCCATTTTAAAAGAAGGTGTAATGCACGGAGAATTAAGTCTGGAAGAGGATGGATCATTTGTTTATAAGCATGACGGAAGTGAAACAACATTCGATCAGTTTACTTACACAGTAAATGATGGTGATAAGGATGGAAACACTGTGTTTGTTGCTCTTGTTATAACAGCAGTTAACGATGCGCCTTTGGCACAAGATGATTATGCTGTTGTTAATGAAGATGAAGTCTTGCGTGGAACAAACTTGTTGGAAAATGATAGCGATATCGATTCGGATGTATTAGAAATAAACACAACTGCAATTGTCGATGTTGCTCACGGAGAATTGACCATAAACGAGGATGGGACTTACATTTATACTCCAGAAGCTAATTACTTTGGTGAAGATTCTTTCCAGTATGAAATTAGCGATTTGGGTAGTCCTGTTCAGACAGCTACGGCAACTGTTCATTTAATGGTTAATCAAGTGAAAGATGCGCCTTTAGCCTACAACAAGTCAATAACAGTATTTGAAGGCACGCAAAACAACTTATTGGAAATTGTTGAGCCGTTTGATCCTGATGGAGATGATTTGACTGTTCATATTTTACACATTCCTAAGTTTGGAGAAATTGCAATTAACGGACATGCAGTTCAAGTAGGAGAAACAATCAGTATTGAGGATCTAAAACTCTTGGTTTACAATACGAAAGTAAATTTTGTAGGCGATGTATATTTCGAGTATCAGGTATCAGATATTGATAACGCTATGGCTGTAGCGAGGGTTAATATTGAAGTTGTTCCTGAAGATGTATTTATTCCTCAAACATTTACTCCAAATGGAGATGATGAAAATGAAACTTTCACGATTGTAGGAATCGAGGATTATCCAAATAATAAAATTGAAATATTTAATCGATGGGGAAATACGGTTTACACGAAGAAACGCTACGACAATTCGTGGGATGGTTTTGGAAATGTAAAAGGTCGATTGACGAAGAGTAAATTGCCTTCTGGAACTTACTATTATGTGCTAAGTTTAGGCGATGGTAAAAAGCCAGTTATGGGATATATTTACATGATGTATTAGATTATACTTTAAACCAACCATAAAGCAAAAGCGGCTGAATTTTATAATTCAGCCGCTTTTTTTATTTCTTTTGATGTTTTAAAAACCATTCGTACAATTCTGGATTGTTGTAGGTTTCTGTCCATGAATTGTGAAATGCCTCAGGGTAGATTGTGAATTTTACTTTGCTGCCCAATTTCTTTAGGCTATTCACCATTTCTTCTGATCGGACTAGAGGAACTACATCATCTTTAGCTCCGTGAAATACCCAAATAGGCATCTCTTTTATCGCCTCTACTTTGCTTGGATCTCCACCACCACAAATAGGAGCTGCCGCAGCAAAAAGATCTGGCTTTGCAATTATCGAAGCCCAGGTTCCAAAACCGCCCATGCTCAAACCAGTAAGGTAAATTCGGCTTTTATCAACCGGATATTTAGTCATGATTTCCTCATAAAAGGGAAGCAGCAAATCCTCATTCCAGTAAACTGTATCAGGACACTGCGGAGAAATGCAAATAAATGGAAAATCTGTTTTTTGATCTAAAAAAGAGGGCGGTCCATGAACTTTAAGTTTGTTTAAATCGGCTCCTCGTTCTCCCATGCCGTGTAAAAATATCAGTAAGGGGAGTTTTTCTGATTTTTCTTTTACACTCGGAATGTATTCAAGGTAGTGAACACCCGATTTGGATTGTTTCTCAGTTTGTTGTGCATTCATACAATTGCATGATAAGAGTAAGACGAAGGTGATAAGAAGTGGATATTTAACCATTATTTGAAGTTTGATTTAGATAAATCTACAGAATGTAAATGATAAGTGAAAAAGGAATTATAATTTAATGAAAGTCTGTATCTTTATCGCCAGATTTAAAAAAGAAGAACATGTTCAATTTCGAAGATATTAATTTGGACCGTATTGTGGTTCACAATGTAGGAAATAAGCACCTTGAAGAAGAATTAAAGCTATCAAAGTCGGAAATCTTGATGGAAGACGATGATGTGAAAGATGTCTTGTTAAAGTACTTTCTAACAGCTTTTAACAAAGAGGAGTTTTATAATTTTCAGCATGAAACTGACTTGGATATGAACGAGGTGTTCTGTTACGCATCTGAATATTTCGAAGAAAATGTGTCTTTTTACGATCAGTCGACAAATATTGCTGTTCATTTGTACGAAAAATCAAATCATCCGAACATTAAAGGGGGAGAGTTTTACTTGGTAGGATTTTCTAATTGTGTTGTTGATGGAGAGGTATGCGATGCATTGGGAATATTTAAATCAGAAAATAAAGACACTTTTTTAAAAGTATATCAAAAGCAGGAAAACTTTGAGTTGGGTTGCGAAAATGGTATCAACATTAAGAAATTAGACAAAGGCTGTTTGATTTTTAACTCAGAAAAGGAAAAAGGCTTTAAAGTTTGTATTGTGGATAAAACCAATGCGAATAAAGAGGCTTTGTACTGGAAAGAGGACTTTTTGAATTTGACTCTTCGCGAGGATAATTTCTATCATACGCAAAACTATTTGGATATGTGTAAGGGATTTATTGGTGAAGTTTACAACGATGAGAATGAAGTTGCAAAGGCCGATCAGATTGATTTAATGAATAAATCGATTAATTTCTTTAAGGATAAAAAGCAATTTAACGAAGACTTGTTTAAAGAAGAAGTGATTGAACAACCAGAGGTGGCAACAGCTTTCGATGAGTACAAAGATTATTATCAGTCAGAACAGGGAACGACTGTAAATCCAGATTTTACCATTAATAATGATGCCGTAAAAGGAGAACAAAAACATTTTAAGCACATTTTAAAACTCGATAAGAATTTTCATGTTTACATTCACGGACAAAGAAAATTTATTGAAAAAGGATACGATGCAGCTCGTGATTTAAGTTATTACAAGTTGTTCTTTAAAGAAGAAAATTAGAATGACCAGACAGCGTTTTTTTTAACCTGTCAGCGTCTATAATAAATAAAAGAAGCTTTCTCAAAATCAGAAAGCTTCTTTTATTTTATACTGATTTTGTATCCCAATACCGCTTCATTATTAAAGTAAATGATCAACTCATCTTTTCCTCGTAAATTGGTTGGAACCTCAAATGTGACTTTTTCTTTTTTGCGAATCGGCTTTACCAACTGACCGAATTTGTCTTTTTTAAAGTGATAAGCGATTTGAATTTCTTTGGGAATATTGCTAAATATGAATTGAATGTCACTTCCTTTTTTTATGGAGAGTAAACCTTTATTAGGCATGTTGATTTTGTAATTTTTTCCAATAAAATGATTAAAAACAGTAGGCTGTTGTGCGAATTGTTCTTTGCTGAATTCACCTTTTAGAAGCAACCATTTCTTGTCATCGGGATAGTGTTTCATAGCAAATTCTTTTGGATCACTTGCAAAATATCCAGGTGTATATTCCTTAATAAACTGCATTTTTGCATAGTCAACAGAGCCTGCAGCCCAAGTAATATCTACCAATTGCCATGTTCCATTTATTTTTACTGCATTCCAAGCATGATTAGAAGGCAATTGGCTATTTCCAACCTCCGAAACGAATCGCTTTGCTATGCCAGGAACAATAACACATTCAATATTCATCAAACTGCAAATCTCTTGATAGAGTGTAGCATATCCTTCGCAAAGTGCTTTTTTACCACGGATGGTTTTCTGTGCAAGCTCTCTTCTAAATTTTTCTTTTTGTGCTTTTAAGTCAGCTTCAGTGGTGTACGAAAAACGAACCTTTTGCACTTTATTAATTCCTTTTGTTTTGTAAGCAATATTTTGGGCAATCCATGCAAAAGCAGCCTTAGCTCTTTCTTCTTCTCCAGAAAAATCAGTCTTGATCCGATTTGCTAAATCCTCATAAGAGGCAAAGCGAGTAGGGTAATTGGCAATTTTATTATCAAACGAACTTTGAGAAAATCCACTTAAAGTACAGAGCGTTAATAAAACCACTCCAACAAAACGATATGCAAAACCTTTTTTCATTTATCAATCTATTTCAAGCTTTAAAATAAGCAGTTAGAATGGGAAACGCAATTTCAGTGCCATTATTCTGCTTATTACTCTAAAATGCTCATTTCTTATTATAGATAGTTTTTCTCTGTGGTAATGTTTTTTATTTGTCCTCAAGTCGGGCAGACTTTCACTTTTCCATTGATGAAAAGTAAACAAAAATCTAGGATAGAGCCCTCAGTGACCCATCACGGCTTAATGATGAAAAGAAATAATGGTTCCGCTCGTACCTCCCTCCACAGAATTTCTTTTTCGTCATCATTTTCTCCTATGGGTTCGCCACTTGCGTTGCTCATTCCATCTGTGTTCGATGGATAGTGGGTTTATATTTCTCTATTTAATATTTTGTTCTTTGTTTTATATTATTTGTTTGGTTTTTATTTAAAATGTTTTTCGTGCTGAATATAATTTTTCTTGGTAGTAGTTTTTTCTCTATGAAACTCTGTGCTCTCGGTGGTAATTTCTTTATTTTTAAAACACTCCTTTGTCCTTTGGACATCTCCTCTTAAAGGGAGAATGGTTCGCCACGGTTTGTTAAATGGTATTTGTTTTAAAAAGTTTTTGTTTTGAGAAGCATTTTTTTTGAGCGTGAATTGTCAGCCTTCCGTATGGCGTGCTAATTGGTTAGAACAATGATTTGAAAAGGATCAGGCTGACTTGATTCTTTTGTTTACTTTTCTCATTTAAGGAGAAAAGTAAAAGTCTTACAGCTTGAGTAAAAAGAAAAAATAAGGAATAAATGTTTTTGTCTCATATTTGTGTATTAAAACAAACAAGAAGCTAAAAACAATGGTCAGCTTACGAAAGTTTAGCGCATAAAAAAGACCCACGCTCACGGAAGCTTGAGTATGGGCCTTTCGAGTAATATACTTACGTATATATTCTGTTTTTATCTTAAATTATCTACCACGCTATAAATTGGTTGTAAAACTGATTCTCCAAATAAAATACTTCGTTCCGGAGACCATCCAAATTCAGGATCTGGTAGATCATTATTATCCTTAAATGGCATTTCAACGGTCAAAGATAAACATTTATATCGTTCCCCAATATGTTTTGAACAGATTGCAAGGTTGGCCTTACCAGGTTCGTTCTTTGGGTAACCATGAGTGTCTTGGAAATCAGGACAAGAGGCCTTCCACGATTCGGTGAAATTTTCTAAAAGATTTTTTAATCTCTCATCAAAAGAAGGAATTCCTTCAATGCTTGAAATAAAGTTATAAGGTAAATCTTCATCACCATGAATGTCGAGATTTAAGTCACAACCAACTTGATCCATCATATTACGAACATGATAAACCTCAGGGCTATTTTCAATAGAAGGTTCTGCCCATTCTCTATTGTAATTAAACCCTTTGGTGTTCACACGTAAATTTCCGGCAATACTACCGTCAACATTTATATTAGGAACAATATAGAATACCGCTTTGTTTAATAATGTTCTCGACACAGCGTCGTCTTCATCAAGAAGTTTACCAATGAAACCTTCCATAAACCATTCTGCCATTGATTCACCTGGATGCTGACGTGCAATGACCCAAACCTTTTTCTTTTCAGGAGCAGGCTCACCAACAATAAGCATGTCGATATCGCGACCTTGAATGGTTTCACCTATCGATACCAGTTCGCACTCTGGTGAAAGCTGCGCATTGTGTACCAAGTTAAGGTGCTGATCGTAGCTATAAGGTGCAAAATAAGCGTAGAATACTGAGTTGAATTCTGGAGTGTGCTCAATCACCAATTCTTTTCCATCGTAGCTACTAGGAACTCTAAACCAAGTTTCTTTATCGTAAGAAGCTACTGCAGAATAACCATTATATCCTTCAGGATAAGAAGCACCACTCGCATTGGTAATTCGCATTTTTACTGGTTCTTCCTGAGCGCCCATTAAACGAAAATAAAACCACTGAAAATGTTCCGAATTGGTGTCGTTTGGTATGCTTAATTGTATGTCTTGAGGGTTGGTAGCATCAACAACTTTAATCTTACCACCATCAAAATTTGATGAAATATTCATGTGTGTCTGTTTTTTTAGTGATTCATTCAAAGGTAGATTTTTAGAATTTCCTTGCCAAAGATTTCTATTACTTCTTGATGTTAATCTGCAATCTATTTTCGAAAAATTAATCATCAGATATGATATTTTTTTACATTTGTAGAGTTGTTCGGTATTTATTTTAAATTAAACCAATGATCAATTTATTTCGTCTGAAAGACAATCGTTCAAAAATGTGGAAAATCGTAATGATTGCTGTAATGCTTGTATTGGTAGTTACAGGATCGGTACTATTCAAATACTATCAAGACATTTTTTCAAGAAATATTGATTTAGGCGATGAAGAAATAACTTACCTATACATTCCTACAAATGCCAGTCAAGCTGATGTTATTAGCCTATTGAAAGAAAAAGGCTACCTGAAAAATGCAGCCTCGCTAGAATGGGTTATGGAAAAGAAAAACTATGCCAAGCACATTCATTCTGGTCGATTTGAGATTAAAAATGGTATTTGCAATAACGAATTGGTCGATTTGTTGCGTTCAGGCATTCAATCACCTCTTAATCTTACTTTCAATAATACTCGTACGGTAGAAGATTTTGCAGGGAAAATAGCAAATCAAATAGAGGCCGATTCGCTTAGTATTTTAACTCTTTTAAAGGACCAATCTAAAATCAAGAAATACGGTTTCGAAACACATACCATTTTGGCCATGTTCATTCCAAATACTTATCAGGTATACTGGAACATGAGTGCCGAAAAGTTTGCCGACAAAATGCATAAAGAGTATTCACGTTACTGGAATGCCGAACGTTTAAAAAAAGCTGAAAGTATTGGTTTATCTCCAATAGAAGTAAGTACACTGGCTTCAATTGTTGATGAGGAAACGATAAAGAATGATGAGAAGGCTAGAGTAGCTGGTGTTTATGTGAACAGATTGAAGCGAGGTATTAAGCTGGATGCTGACCCAACTTTAAAGTTTGCTTGGGGAGATTTTACAATGCGCCGTGTTTTAAATAAGCACAAGAAAATTAAATCGCCTTATAATACTTATAAATATGGCGGTTTACCTCCTGGCCCAATTCGTCAAGCTTCAATTTCGGGTTTAAACTCAGTATTGAATTGTGAAAATCACAAATACATTTATTTTTGTGCGAGTCCGGAATTTAATGGCTATCATATTTTCGCCAAATCACTTCGTGAGCACAACCAAAATGCACGAAAATACCAAAGAGCATTAACCCAAAGGGGAATCATGAAATAGCTTTCAGACACCTTCGCTCTTTCCCGTATATGTTCTTTCACCCTTATCCTTGTTTCCCTTTCTTGGGATTCTCTTTTAGCGGATTTTTTCGGATCTATTCCTCATTTGCCTAATCTCGATGTGGAGTACCACTACAATTCCTAATTCTGCATAGGTATATCATTTGTGATTAACAATATTCCTCACCTGTTCAATGTACATAATTTATTTTTATTATCTTTACTAGTCAATTGGTGTATTAAACAAAAGAATACGGTTCTCCAGCTTAGGTTTTATGGGGAAAGTAGTCTTCCTTTTACAATAAAGCGAATAGTAAAATGAGTATAAAAGGAAAAATGTATGTAGACGATATGGTTTACAACATCCGAAGATTAGATTTTGGTTTCGATCAAAAAATAAATACAAATGGAACAGCATCCACGCAGCCATTGGGTGGTTTGTTTAATATAGAAGTAGAAAGTCCTAAAAGTACACACTTGTATGCCTGGGGAGCCAGTAATTTTGATATGAAATATATCAAATTGGAATTTTCTCCCGTTACACTTGCCTCCAAAAGCCGAACCATAGAGTTGTACGATACACTTTGCATTCGCCATCACGATTACTTTCATCACGATAGCAAAGATCCCATGATCAGTGTTCTTCAGCTCTCACCAGCCATCATCGTTCAAGATGGTCAAACCCTTGTCGAAAAAAACTGGAAAGTAACTGATTTAAGCATGCAGGATGTGGAGCCTACGGCTGCTCCTGTTGCTAGTGAGGAACAAGAATTTACTGACGTTTACTTGTTAGATTCCGGAGGAAGTAAAATTGAAGATTTAGATAGAGTACAGGATGTAACTTTAGTTATAAAAACCACAGGATTAATAGGTAAAACGATTAATACTATAGACCTACACAACGAAGAGTATGATTTCTTATATCAAGGGAAAAGGTTGATAGATGATAAACTGAAAAATTATATCATTAATAGTAATGAGGATAAATTAGCTTTAACAGTAATTGAACAAGACCAACCCAACGCGTAAGAAATGGCACATATAGAACTCGAAATAGAAGGGCAAACCCAAAAATATGAATACGAAGAAAGTATTCAAGGAGAAGTGGTATACGATATTAATACAAATGAAGTTGGGATCATAAGGGAAGATCAACGAAGTACTTTTAAACAAGAGGTTGATTGGATGGATGCATTTGCTCCTTACATGGCTTCTTTTCAGAAGAAAGAAGAGGATGAAGCAAAAGAAGTAGATCGCGTATATTTAGCATTAGCAACTTTGATTATTTATGATGAGTTTATTAATGCTTCTGACGATGCTACCTCCGCAGATATAATTGATCATTTAGATGCCAAAATAAATGAAAAGAAAGATGAGCTTAAAGCCGATGGGCCAATAAATACTAGTGCAGTTAATATTAGTGATAAGGTGCATTCTGAAATCTTATGGGCGGAAGGCAAACGAATGGTTCGGGTACGATCTGAAAAGATAAAAAATCATAACCGCTGGTTTGGGAAAAAGCAAGTTCAACAACAAATTAAAGCTGGTAATAAAAGTGAAAATAAAAAAAATGCAAGTACTGCAAAATCTGCAGAAATTAAAATACTCGAGAAAAAATTCTGGAGCAAAGATGGCGCTATTAATGAAAAGTTTGAAGCAATAAACAAAGATTTGCATAAGGATTTCTTTGAAGATAATAATAAAATAAATTCTTCCGTTGATGCAAAATTGTTGAGGTATACTACCGAGGCAGCAGCTGATGCAAAGCTAGATTGGACAGATAAAAAAGAATTAAAAGCTACCGCTAAAGCCAGTGGATCTTTTAGTGTCGCAGAAGCTACTGGTGATTTTTCTGTGTCTTTACCTAATCAATATGGTTTTGGATTAATGCAGTATTGTAAAAGTATTGCTCCTAATTCTATTGATGATGATTATACTGAAATATTTTTAAAAATAATTCTAGGTATAGAAGGTTCAGCTTTTGTTGGTATTTGTGCTTCTGTTTCTGCTGAAATGGGTTTGTCAGTAACTGAGGGTAAGGAAAATGCCTCAGCACAAGCTGGTCTGGATATATTTGCTGGTGCTAAAGCCCAAGCTAAGGCTGCATTCGAAATTAACATGATGTTTGTTGAAGATTATGTGATGGATGCAATGCGTGACCGATTGAAAACGGTTGGTGAGCGAGGTGAAAAAGTAGTGTCTGGTAAAGAAATAGAAGCTGAAAAGTTATCCAAATGGGAAAAATTAGGCAGTGCTGAAATCGGTGGTTTTTTAGCCGCTGGAGCTGGTATTAGTGGTGTTTTTGCAGTAGGATACTTTGAAGGAAAATTAAGATATCAAGCCAAAATTGCCTTAGTTGTTAAAGTTGGTGCGGGTACATTCATGAAAGGATTTGTAGATGCTAAATTGGTAGGTAAATTTATTCTTACCGTAGCACATGGTCTTAACTGGAAGAATATCTCAGATGCTTTAGATAAGCAAACCCAACTACTATACCATACCATTATGAACAACTGTTTTTATTTGCAAAGAACGGTTGCAGAGGTGTATGGAGAACTGGAAGAAAAGTTTAAGGAGATCATGGACACGATTCATGACTTGCGAGATTTACCAGAAAAAGGTCTTGAGCAATTTAAGATTGTAGATGATAATTGGGATGAAAATGTACCTGGGTATTCTAGTTTTAAGCAGTATAATTTGGCTTTTTTAGTTTTGAAGAGTACTTATTATTCTTTAAAGCAAAGAAATGAGAATTTATCAGAAAAAGAGGCTGCAATAGCTTTGGTAGAAAAAGCACAACAAAATAAAATTAGTTGGAATTATGCCACCTGGCAAATGAAAATAGATCTTATTTACGACATGCGCCATGATGGTTCGGGCATTTTGGGTGGATTATCGGAAGAAGATAAGGAAGATGCGGTAATTGCCGTATTGGAGAGTAGTAGGAATAAGGAAGAATTTAAGAAAATACTTAAGGGGCTTGTAGATCCAAAAAACGAAGATAGAGAACCTCTTCTGATTGATGATTTGGTCGATTTTTCTCAACAAGATAGATTGAATTACTTAAGAAATGTAAAATTTAGATAATTATGAAATATATTAACATAGTACTATTACTCTTACTAATAAGTTGCCAACCGAAAACTAACTATGAAAAACAACTAAAAATTTACGATTCTTTTTCAGTAAGAGAGTTGTCAAGTTCTATGTGGGATTATTCAAATGAACCATGGATAAATTACAGGAGTTATGATAAGCTTGTTGAGTTGTATAAAAGAGGTGCCAATATTGAATATATAGATTCAAGTAAAACGACCTACACAACTCCATTCCTTAACGCATCAGGAACCATAAAATGTTTACGAGAGAAAGATCAGCGTCGCTCAGGAGAAATTGACTCCATGGAACTTGAAGCAGTAAAAATTGTGAAATACTTGGCCAAAAATGGAGCAAACATTCATGCTAGGACCTCCGGGAATAATTTAAATGCATTGCATTTAGCAGCAAATGGCGGTCGAGAGAAAATGATTCCTGTTTTGGTCAATTTAGGATTGGATATCAACTCCAGAAATGGTGATCTAGATTATGGAGGAACGGTACTGTGGCATGCCATCAACGCGGGCGATTTAGCAACTGTAAAAGCCGTAGTGGAAGCAGGAGCAGATATAGACTTATGCCTTTTAGATGGTAATAGTCCACTAGATTGGGCGATGGCCTATGCCAATCCGAAAGCCAAAGAAGCACTTTGGTTGGTTCCCTATCGCGACCAACAAGCCATTGCCGAATATCTGCAATCTATTGGTGCTAAACATGGCAAAAATCAGTTTAAAGGCATGTTGTATTTCGATGAAAGTAAGGAGTAATTGCTAATTATAAATAACTATGTCTAAGAATCTGAGAGTGTTTTTATTGGTCTTTGGAGGAGTATCTATTTTATTATTAGGATTGTCATTATATGTGGTGTTGAGTACACGTAGCTTTTTAAATAGTGCTGAAAAAACCAGAGGTAAAGTAGTTGACTTCATAGAATCTGTGGATACAGAAGGAGATGTTACCTATGCACCAATAGTTGTTTACAAAACGGTAACTGGCGAGCAAATGATATATGCAAGTTCGCAATATTCATATCCTGCGGCTTATGAAGAGAATGAATTGGTTGATGTATATTATGATCGGACAAAACCCAATAGTGAACGATTATCGGGTATTTTTTCATTATGGGGTGGAGCTATAATAACGGGAATTTTAGGACTCATTTTTGGGGTTGCACCCTTGCTTATTTATCGAAGTATCCGTAAAGAACGTAAACGAAAGGAATTGATAAGTTCTAAGTAAAGCAAAGTTGTTCTTGATTAGAAAAGAGTAGGTAAGAAGTTTGATCTTAGTTAAGAATACAACATTTTTTAGTATAGAAAAGACGCCCCAAAAGGCGTCTTTAATGAATTTTAATATGGTAATTAATTGATTAGTTTACAAAGCTTTCTCTTGGTCCACCAGTTGCAAAGATAGTTCTCATTCTATCATTTTGTCCGTTTGTAAACATATACATGCAATTGTCATTTACATAGTCCATATAGTTCATGGTCATGTCATTAGATCTACAGTGTACAGTTGGGTAAGAAGGACATCCATAATTAGGCTGATCTGAACTTGGGGTATCTGTAACAAAGTCATCTTGTTTACATCTGCCATCTCCCCAGATATGACGTAGGTTCAACCAGTGACCTACTTCATGAGTTGCTGTTCTTCCGTGACCATACTCGCCACCTCTTGCGTTTTCACCAAAGAAATCGCTACCGATAACAACACCGTCAGTCGCTAATTCGCCACCAGGAAATTGTGCATAACCTAAGATACCACCACCAATTTCACAGATCCAGAAATTTAATTTGTGAGCAGGATCCGTAGCATCTATACCACCTTGATTAGAATGCTTCATTGCATCATTTGTACCCCATGAAGACTTCGATGAAGCCTTTCTGTTTACAGTTTCCAAAACAAATGTAATATCAACATTAGCTATGTCATTATTAAACTCGTTAGGTACTCCACCTGCATTAGGGTTTAAGTCATTATAGTCCTCATTTAATATATCAATCTGAGAATTGATATGAGCTTGAGTAACAGGATGATTTGCATCTTCCAAAATATTTATAACAACTGGAATAGTTATACTACCTTGATATGGTGTTGGAGCTGGAGTACCTCCGCCACCTGGCTTGCCTTTTGATGTTGCATTAGAACTTTTAGCGGCAATTAGTTTTCTAGTGTGTTTTTCGATGTTATACATACGATTTTCCAAACTAGGATTTTCTTTTAATTGTCGGTTTAAAACTTTCATACTACCACACTGAGGACCATGTACGTGTCCTGGGCGTTCTGATTTTACAGTGTTTTCTTCACTTGTGTAAACATAGAAATCACTCATGTCTACAGCTATTTCTTGTTGGTCGGGTTTAACTTCATTAGCATTATTTTGGCATGATCCTAGGATTAAAGCCAAACTTGCTACTGAAAGCAGAATTCTTTTCATAAAAATTTAGTTTTCTTAGTTAGTAATGTGGTTAGTGATATTAAAATTCAACTTAATTTAAAAATAAGAATTCACATAAAAAAATTAAGCGTCAGTAATTCAGTGATTAATGTAAGTTTTTTGAATGTTAATGATGTTGAAGTGCAATAGCTATAAGGTGTTTAGAATCATTCTTTAAAGTGAAAAATGATTATAAATAATAAAAGAAAAACAGAAGTATTAAAGGCATCTTAATCTATTTAACTTGATGAATGAATGATTTTTTTTGGAATGGAATGATAAAAAATAGCATAAAAAAACCTTCGGCTTTAAGCGAAGGTTTACTTTATATTGTGTTCGTAAAATGGAAGAGCTAACTTATATCGCATTAACCTCCATCTCCAACTTCACACCAAACTTGTAAAGAACCGATTTTCGGATATCGTTAGCGAGTTGCAGTATTTCATGACCTTTTGCATTGCCAAGGTTGACAATAACCAAAGCCTGATCTTTGTGGACACCAGCATCACCAATTTGCTTTCCTTTCCATCCACATTGTTCAATTAGCCAACCTGCTGCCAATTTGCTTTCCATTTCGTTTACCTCATACAAAGGCATATTTTCATGTTTGGCTTTTAGTTTATCGGCTTGGGCTTTATCTACAATCGGGTTTTTAAAGAAGCTACCAGCATTTCCCAAAACTTCAGGATCGGGTAATTTGCTTTTTCTTATTTTGATAATTACTTCGCGAATATTTTTCAGGTTGATTTCGCCGTAAGCTTCAAGCTCCTTATCAATAGAGCCGTAATGTACCTTGTAATTGTGTTGCTTGCTTAGTTTAAAGGTAACGTGGGTGATAATAAATTGATTCTTGTATTCTTTTTTAAACACCGAGTTTCGGTAAGAAAACTCGCAATGCATGTTACTGAATACAACAGAATTTTTGCTTTCTATTGAAATAGCATCTACGCTATGTATTACTTCCTGTACTTCAACTCCGTACGCTCCAATATTTTGAATAGGAGCAGCTCCTACAACACCTGGAATCAAAGAAAGATTTTCAATTCCAGAGTAATTGTTTTCAACTGCCCATGCTACAAATTCATCCCAATCTTCGTTAGCACCAACTTGAACAAGAACAGATTCTTCATCTTCTTCAATAATTTTAATGCCTTTTATTTTCGGATGAATAACGAGTCCATTAAAATCTTCGATGAAAAGTAAGTTGCTACCTCCGCCTAAAAGCAGATATTGAATGTTAATGATATCGTTCTTGCTAAGAAAATCGTTAATTTCCTCTACCGTATCAAATTCGAAAAAGTATTTGGCATTTGCTTCAATACCAAAAGTATTATAGTTTTTTAAAGAGTAGTTTTTACGAAGTACAGCCATATTCAGTTATCAGTAAACAGTTATCAGTAATTAGTTTTTTGAAAGTTCTTTTTTCAATAAGGCTACAAATCCATTAATATCTTCTTCTGTAGTATCAAAAGAGCATAACCAGCGAACTTCACCAGCATGTTCATCCCAAACCCAGAAAAAGTATTCTTCTTGTAATTTCTCAATTTTATCTTTTGGGATTAATGCCCAAATACCATTAGTTTGAACCTTTTGAGTGATTTTAACTTTGTCAATTTTCAAAACCTCTGATTCTAAAAGTTTTGCCATTTTATTAGCATGGCGAGCTGTTTTTAACCACAAGTCATTGGTTAGCATTGCATCGAATTGTGCACCTATATATCTCATTTTAGAGCACAGTTGCATGCTTTGTTTGCGAACATATTTTGCTTCTGTAGAAAGTTCTGGATTAAAGAAAATTACTGCTTCACCTAGCATCATTCCGTTTTTGGTACCTCCAAAACTAAGAACATCGATACCTGCTTTAGTGGTAAATTCTGCAACATCAACATCTAAACTAACTAAGGCATTAGCAAGACGAGCACCATCCATATGAACATACATATTGTTGGCATGTGCTAAATCACAAATTGCTTTTACTTCTTCTGGTGTATAAACGGTTCCCAATTCAGTGCATTGAGTAATCGAAATCATTTTTGGCTGTGAATGATGCTCAAAACCAAATCCGTGTAAATGAGGTTGAATTAATTCAGGCGTAATTTTACCGTCAGGGCAATCAATTGGAATCACCTTGCATCCTGTAAATTTATCTGGAGCACCGCATTCGTCAACTTGAATATGAGCTGTTGCAGGACAAATAATAGAGTGGTAAGACTGCGTTAGCGTTGAAAGGCTAATTACGTTGGCACCAGTACCATTAAAGGCGAAATAGACATCAATATTTTCTCCGAAAAGGCTTTTGAACTTTTCGATGGCGGATGCAGTATAAGCATCACCTCCGTATGCTATAACATGACCATTGTTTGCATTTTGAATGGCTTCCATAACTTCCGGCAGTATGCCTGAGAAATTATCGCTGGCAAATCCTCTTTTATTCATTTTCGATGTGTTTTTATTGAAGCTTTAAAAGTATACTTTCTTAGCCAATATTTTTGTACAATAGCTAGGAAAATCCTACATCGAGAGGATTATTTAAATTTGATTTAAGAATTTAAGAGAATTTTTACTTTTTGGAACAAAATAGCGAGTTGCTCAGAACTAGATTCGCCATTTGCTAGAAATTGAATTTTACCTTCTCGGTCTAAAAGAAATAGATAACATAGCTTTTTGTCCTCTACACCAAAATAGGTAAAGTAAGTATCTAAAGGTCCGTAATAAGTCATTACATTTTTGTGCATGCTTTCTACTATTCCGCCTCTCATTCCATTATCAATATATCCTGATATCCAGGAGTAGAAATTACTGATCATAGGGATTTCCAGGAAGCGAAAATCAGAATTATTGCTAAATTCTTGCATTAAAGGAGTGGTCCAACTGTCAATTTGAGGCTGCGTACCTCTTTTAAAGGCAACAATTAAAATGCTCACTTTCCCTTTGCAATGTTCTGGAATAGTGATTTTTTTATAGGATAATAATTCCCCAGTAATTTCGGGAAAAGATTCACCTATTTGAAGCTTTTGTGCAAAAAGAACATGAGTTAAGAGCAAACAAAGCATTAGAAAAACAACAGCTGGTTTTACCATGAGGATTTATTCTTTATAATGATTTTGAATTATTTTAAAAGTCCTTTTTGATAATTGAATTCGGTCTGGTAAGGTCGTTTCTTTTAAATTTGCTTTTACCAGTTTATACAATTCTGTTACTTGTTTGTATTCTTTGGTTTTTTTAAGAAATGTTTTAGGTTTTCCAATGAATTGACCAGGGGAGCATTCAACTATAGGAGATAAGTTAATCCATTTTTTAGTGAGTGTAAATGTGATTTTTGCTTTCAGTCCCAAATCTGAATTCCCAAGAACAATATCTCCATCTTTATTGGTTGTCCAAAAGTATTTTTCGGTGTTTTTTATTAATTCTTCAAGCATAACATATAAATTTTTCGTTACTTCAGATGTAATCGTTACTTCACTACTATAATTTATAAAAAAAATAGAACTTTAGCAGTAGCTTTTTAACCTCAATTTAAAGAAAAACAATAATGATTTGTGATATTGATTCTGGAAACTTAATGATTGTCTCGGATTTGCATGGGAATGGCGATGATTTCCGTCAAGTATTGCGCGTGTATGAGCAATTGAAAAAGGAGAAGAAAGCAGATTATTTGATTTTTTTAGGCGACTTAATTCATGCTTATCCAGGTAAGAGGAAAGATGAATCGGTAGAAATTATTGAAGAGCTTTTGGATTTTAAAGCAAATAAAAAGGGAAGTGATATAATTTGTTTGCTAGGAAATCATGAATTTGTACATATTTACCATATTCCTTTAGCGCGTGGACATCTGGAATTTACCACTTATTTTGAAAATCGTATTCGTAAATGCAGAGAGATTATCATTCGTTTTTTTATGGATATGCCTTTGATGATACGAACCAAAGGAGGTGTGTTAATTAATCATTCTGGTGGTTCAAATCGCTATCGTGAAGAAGAAGAATTTGGTTTTAATTGGCTGAAAGATTATCGGCACAAGGGAAATTTCGAATCTCATCTAAAAAATATTTCTAAATACGATCCGCAAATAGGTTCCGATTTTATGCGAACTGCCGAAGGTGATTATTTATGGGATATACTAATGAATGGAAACGAAAGGCAGTATGGGAATGATTACTTGCAATATAATGATGATTTATTGAATGTAATGAGTGAGGACCGAAAGGAAATGCCAATGAATAAAATTGTAAGCGGTCATATTGGTGTTGATTATGGCGTAGAAATAATAGGTGATACGCAAGTTAGAATTTGTACAAGCGCAGGAAGTTTGGGAGATCTGGAAAAAAAGTTCTTGCTAATTGATGCATCGAAAAACTATTCTAATGTAAGGGAATTGTTAAAGTGTTCTAGGGATTTATATTAAAATATGACTATTGAGAAAATGATTCCAAACCTTGACCTCTGAGCTGTAAAGGAGCTTTTCCAGTTAATGCTTTAAATTGTTTGTTAAAATAGGATGGACTATTAAAACCACACTCGTAGGCAATTTGAGAAACAGTTAAACTACCTTCTGCCAATAGTTTTTTTGAATAATTGATTCGCATTTCATTTAAAAATTCAGAAAACGTTTTTTTGGTCTTACTTTTAAAAAAACGACAAAAAGCAGTTTTGCTCATGTTAGCCAGTTTGGCAGCTTCTTCTAACTCAATTTTTTGCTGGAAATTGGCACTGACATATTCGTAGATTTTATAAAGCTTTTGATTGCTTCTTTGCTGAAAGGATTCTACAAAATTTTTCGATGCCAGATATTCGAGATCATCGGATTGTGCGAGAATTTGTAAAATTTGAAGTAAAATAATGATCCGCTGAGAGAAATCGGATGCATGTAAGGTTTTTAGATGTTGAATAATCTTGTATTTTGTACTTCCGTCGATTCGGACTCCTTGAAAAGATTTTTTCAGAAAGCTTTTAATACGATACATTTCAGGAATCAAGAAGAATTCCTTTCCAAAACTATCTTCTTTGAAATGAACAACCCAGGCTATTGCATGCAAATCAGGATTCTTCTGATAATGTGCTTCCTCATTTTTCATCACATGTGGGATGTTTGGCCCAAGAAAAATCATATCGCCATCCGTAAATTTATCAATACAGTCTCCAACGATTAATGTTCCCTGACTTTTTTCGATATAAATCAATTCAAATTCAGGATGATAATGCCAAGCTACTTCAATATGTGGTAATACGTCAATTTTAGAACGAAAAGAATGCTCGTTTTTTATAGGGATTTGTTCTAGTTGCAATGACATAATTGTACTATTTTATCTCAGGCTAGATAGTTTTTATTAATTATAGGTAATAAATTGTTATCTGAGCTTTGTTAAATTAAATTCAGACTTATAGGATCCAATGAGAATCTTACTTGTATAAAATTACCATATACTTTATCTTAATTAAATAATCATGTAAATATAGTGCAATAAAATGATAAAATAGTAAAATGCTATGCTCTGGAATTTATTGAGATTTGTAAACAGAATTACAAACGATTGAAAAACGATAAAATATGGTGTCTATTAATACTGCAACAAGCGCAAGTGGATCATCTGCACAAGCGTCAGGAATGAATTACAAAGGAGCTTTGGCATTACTTACCTCTTTATTCTTTATGTGGGGATTTTTAACCTGTATGAATGATATTTTAATTCCACACCTGAAGGGTTTATTTGATTTAAATTTTACTCAGGCTATGTTGGTGCAGTTTACCTTTTTTGGAGCTTATTTTTTAATGTCATTACCTTCTGGATGGATAATTGGTAAGATTGGATATAAAATGGGTATTGTTACAGGATTAAGTATTGCAGGTATTGGTGCAGCAATGTTTTATCCAGCAGCAGCATTGCATTCCTATGGCTTTTTCTTGTTTGCATTTTTTGTGTTAGCATCCGGAATTGTTATTCTTCAGGTAGCTGCCAATCCATTTGTAGCAGAATTAGGGAGTCCGGAAACTGCATCGAGTCGTTTAAACTTGACGCAAGGTTTTAATAGTTTAGGAACGACAGTTGCTCCAATGTTTGGAGCATATTTGATATTAGATAATAATAGTGATGATTTGATAAGCCAGGCTTCTGCTGTCCAAATGCCTTATATTGGTTTGGCTGTGGCATTGGGACTGATCGCGTTGGTATTTGCTTTTGTAAAGCTACCAAAGATTATAGATGCTGAGGAGCAAAAAGCAGAAGGATCCGCATGGAATCACTCACATTTAGTTTTAGGAGCTATTGCCATTTTTATGTATGTAGGAGCTGAGGTTGCTATAGGTAGTGCTCTAGTAAGCTATTTAGGTAGTGATGCTCTTAATTTGTTTGGTGAAGCAAAAGCGGCCGGCTATGTTTCCATTTTTTGGGGCGGAGCAATGGTCGGTAGGTTTATCGGATCTGCTATTATGAATAAAATATCAGCGAATAAACTTTTAGCTTTTAATGCTGTAATGGTTGTATTGCTTATTGTAGTAAGTATGATGACAACAGGTTATATAGCATTATGGAGCATTGTTTTGGTTGGTCTGTTTAATTCTATCATGTTTCCTACTATCTTTACGCTCGCAATTGATGGATTAGGACAACATACGAGTCAGGGATCTGGTATATTGTGTCTTGCAATTGTAGGAGGAGCAATTGTTCCTTTACTTATGGGAGTATTAGCAGATAATTTTGGACTGCAAAACTCATTTATAATTACAGTTTTATGCTATGCTTATATCTTTTACTATGCAGTAAAAGGTTTCAAACACAGTTAATTTAATCAAATGAAGGAAGTTGCATTAGGAATTGATATAGGAGGAACCAATACGGTTTTTGGTTTTATAGATAAAGAAGGTAAATGTTTATTGACAGGAAGCATTCCAACACAAAAACACCACGATATTAATGATTATTTGGATGAGTTATTTAAGCATGTTGAAAAAGAAATTGAGAATTCGCTAGAAGAACTTGATATTGTTGGGATAGGTATAGGTGCGCCTAATGCATGTTATTATACGGGAACTATCGAAGATGCAGCGAATTTACGTTGGAAAGGGAGGATCCCTTTTGTTTCTCTTGTGAAGAAACGATTGGATGTACCCGTGTATATAACCAACGATGCTAATGCTGCTGCCATGGGAGAAAAGGTATTTGGAGCTGCTCGAAATATGAATAATTTTTTGGTTATTACGCTTGGAACAGGTCTTGGTAGTGGTATTTTTGTGAATGGTGATATTCTTCATGGACATGATGGATTTGCAGGTGAAGTAGGACACATGATTGTTCGAAAGAGCGGACGTGAGTGTGGCTGTGGTCGTAAAGGCTGTTTAGAAACCTATGTTTCTGCAACTGGTGTAAAAAGATCGGTTTATAAATTATTGGCAAGGCATACGGGAGATAGTGAATTGAGAGATATTCCTTTTAATAATCTTACTGCGAAAATGGTGGCTGAAGCAGCTAACAGAGGTGATGAGGTTGCAAAAGAAACTTTCACTTATACTGCGACTATTTTGGGGGAAGTGTTGGCAAATGTAGTTGCTGTTACAAGTCCAGAGGCTATCTTTTTATTTGGAGGTTTAACTAAAGCAGGTGATATTCTGTTTAAACCAGTTGAAGAAACCTTGGAAGAGCAACTCTTAGCAATTTACAAAGGGAAAATTAAAGTAATGCCTTCGGGGATTAAAGATAATGCTGCAGTTTTAGGTGCCGCAGCTTTAATTTGGAACAAAAAATAACCGATAGCTTTCATGCTTTTATGAAAGTGCCCCTCGTGCCTGCAATTTTGCAGGCACTTTTTGTTTGTAGAATTAGATTCTACAATATGGGGGAAAGATTCCCCACTATTTTGTTTGGAAATGAACATGTGTAATTCTTAGATTTTTATTAAGGGGTTTGTAATTTATTGATTGTTAGCCGTGTTGCAGTGTCTTCTTGTGTTTCTTTTGTTTCTTTCTGTATTTCTGGCACAGATTTCTCATATCTATCTGTGAATTTGAATTGATGTAAACTTGTTAAAAATTAAGAATTATGAGAAAGTTAGTATTTGCACTATTGGTATTACCACTATTTACAGCTTGTAACCAGAAAGAATTAAAGCAGTTGCGTGAGCAAAATGTTCAGTTAACGCAAATGGCACAGGAGAAAGATTCAACCATTGATGATTTTGTAGAATCATTTGATGTTATTGCTGCAAATTTGGCAATTATTAAAGAGAAAGAGCAGATTATTTCTGTGAGCGCAAGTGAAAATCCTACTCTTGGTCAGAAAGAACAAATTGTAACAGATTTAGGTTTGGTTAGAGACTTACTTGAAGAGAACAAGGCTAAATTAGAAAACCTTGATAAGAAGTTGAAGAATAGCTGGTACCAAAACTCTAAATTGAAGAAATTAGTTGCTAGTTTAAAAACGCAGATTGATGAGAAAGATGTTTCAATTAACGCACTTTCAGAGCAAATTGCACAATTAAGTGTTGAAGTTGATAATTTGAATGGTCAGGTAACAGAATTAAATGGGACCGTTGTTGCTTTGAACACAGAGAATGATAGCAAAGCTCAAACAATTGAAGAGCAAATAACTGATTTGCATACAGCTCATTACGTTATTGGTGATATTAAGGAATTAAAAACTAGAGAAGTTGTAACTTCTTCAGGTGGATTATTAGGAATTGGAGCAACAAATAAATTGAACCAAAAAATCAATCCTGAAAACTTTAATACAATTGATATTACACAAACAACTTCTATTCCTGTTTCAGGTAAAAAGGTAAGTTTGGTAACATCTCACCCAAGCGATTCATACCGTTTCGAAGGAACTGAAAAAGAAATTGAAGCAATTACCATCTTAAACCCAGATGAGTTTTGGAAGGCATCAAAATATTTAGTTGTAGCAGTGAAATAATTAAAGCAATAAAGCTTGGTTTAAGCATCCCTTATTGGGATGCTTTTTTATGTTCTAGAAAATATTAATGCTTTATTTTAGCATCGTAAATGCGCGATACAATTAGCAATGCAATTGCAGCAATAGCCATACCCGATTGTCCATCCTGTACTACCATATGGGCACTTAATGCAAGCACAAAATCGAAGAAGAATCCGGCATAGGCCCATTCTTTTAAAAGTTTCGATTTGTTGCTCCAAATGGCAAGTAAGCCTAATAGTTTAGCTATGGCTAAAGGATAGATTACGAATGTAGGGAAACCCAAGCTTAGAAAAGTTTGACTCACCATCTCATAATTAAAAATGTACATTGACGCTGACATCAACATCATAGCTGACAATAAGCCTGTAGCAATCCAATAAATAATTTTATTTCTTTTTTCCATGTGGTGAATTTTAATTTTGTTGTTGATCTATCAATAATAATCTATCGAAAAGTTAGTTATTTTAATTTACTTATTTAAATAAGTTCATATTTAACCTATTCAATTGTAAAATAGCCGACAATCTTGTTTTGGAATCTGCTAGAGCTAGATTCTATATAATACAATTAATAGAAAAGATTGAGCAAATTTTCGTAACTTATATACATTCCTCTTGTCCCTATAAAGTGCAATTCTACGCACTATTCTTGATTTGTGTTGTAACGATTTAAGTTGGTTGATATGTCGAGTATAAAAGAAGGAATTCATGATCATTTGATTGAATTACAGGAAGAAATAGATTGTATTTTTACTGCAGGGCGAAATACCAAAGTTTCAGAAGTTAATATTGGACAAATTTATGGTGGTATGAGAGGTGTGGTGGCCTTAGCATGCAATACGTCTTATGTTGATCCATACTCTGGGCTGCATATTGGTGATTACACTACAGATAATTTTTCGCATAAATTACCAGAAGAAATTTTTTTTCTGCTGAGTACTGGGAAATTTCCTGAGGCGGAATCTCTAGCAGAATTTCAGAATGATTTAAATCAACGTGCTCAGGTACCACAGTATGTCTGGGATGTATTGCGAAACCTACCCAGAGATACACATCCAATGACAATGTTGAGTCTTGGGATTTTAAGTATGGAAAATGAATCTGTATTTAAGCGGGAATATCAAAAAGGTATTGAAAAAAGAAATTACTGGAAGTACACGCTCGAAGATGCCTTAAATATTCTTGCGAAACTACCTTCTTTAGCCGCGGGGATTTATCGCATTCGATTTGGAAACGGTGTTTTAATTGCTCATGATTCTAAGCTTGATTGGTCGGGTAATTTAGTTCACATGCTGGGCATACCCGATGGAGATAAAAGTTTTGCAGATTTAATGCGTTTGTATTTAGTATTGCATTGTGATCATGAAGGAGGAAATGTGAGTGCCTTTACTTCTCGGGTAGTGAATTCTGCCTTGTCTGATTTATATTATGCAGTATCTGCTGGATTAAATGGCTTAGCAGGTCCTTTGCATGGTTTGGCTAATCAAGAATGTTTGCAATTTATATTAAAAATAGATGAGCAGCTTTCTGATCAGGTGAGTGAAGAGGAATTAAAAGCTTATGTTCTTGATGTTTTAGATTCTGGAAAGGTGATTCCAGGATATGGTCATGCTGTATTGAGAGTTACAGATCCACGTTTTACGGCATTTATGAAATTCGGAGAAGAGAATTGTTCAAATAGTAGTTGTTTTAAGATTGCTAAGAAGTTATTTTCAGTAGTTCCAGATATTTTAAAGAATTACAAAGAAGGGAAAATTGCAAACCCATATCCGAATGTTGATGCGATGTCTGGTTCTCTTCTTCACCATTTTGGATTGAAGCAGTTCGATTATTACACGGTTTTGTTTGGCGTTTCAAGGGTGATGGGTTTTTGTGCTCAAAATATACTTGCACAAGGATTAGGACAGCCAATAATTAGACCTAAGAGCGTAACTAATAAATGGGTTTTGGAAAATTTGGCTGTGAAAAAAAAGTAATGATTTATTTTACAGATTTTATTCTTGATAAATGTGTTTGGATAGAATTTTATAAAGATCTTTTTTCTTAATTGGTTTAGATATGTAGTCATCACAACCTGCATTTAAAATGCGTTCTTTTTCTTCCTGCATGGCGTAAGCTGTCTGAGCTATAACTATTAAATCTTTATCTGTTTTACGAATTTCTTTAATTGCTTGATAGCCATTCATAACTGGCATGTTAATGTCCAAAAGAATAATATCTGGACTATTATTCTCTAAAGATTTTAATAATTCTGCCCCGTTGTATACATGTTGAATAATTGCATTTGTATGAAGTAATACTTCATTTAAGAAAGAGAAACTCGTTAAGTCGTCCTCCGCTATAATGATTTTAGTGCCAGAGAAGTCATATTCTTCTTTTTCTTCAAACATTATATTTTGTGTTGGTTCAGGAGTACTTGTATCTTCTAAAGGAATGGTAAAATAGAAGGTAGTACCAACATTAACTGTCGATTCAAGTTTTATTTTGCCACCAAGAAGGGAAATTAAACCCTTTGTAATGCTCAGTCCTAAGCCATTTCCTTCACGAAAAGTTTCATCTGCAACCTGAGCGAAACGATCAAAAATAACATCAAATTTTTCTTTTGGAATACCACAACCAGTATCTCTAACGTAGAATTCTAAATGTGATTTTGCATCATTACTTAGTTTCCGATAACCAAATTCAATAATTCCTTTGTCTGTAAATTTTAAGGAATTGTTTAGTAGGTTGTTGCAGATTTGTATGAATCTTATTTCATCAGTTTCGATAATATAATCTTGATCGTTTTTAGGGAGGTGAAGCTTTAACTCAATATTGTATTTTTCTCTTTCTATTGCATTTTTCTTTAAGACATCAAAAATATTAATCAAGGTTTTATTAACTGAAATTTTCGATAGAGAAATGTTTAATTGATTCGATTCAATTTTTGAAATATCAACAATATCGTTGATAATAGTCATCAACTGTTCTCCTGCATTTGAAATAATTTCAATAAAGCGTTTCGTTTTTTCTGGAGAATTGGCAGGACTAGCTAATAATCCAGAAAAACCTAAAATAGCATTCATTGGAGTTCTAATTTCGTGACTCATATTGGCAAGGAAAGCAGTCTTTAATTTGTCACTTTCCTCTGCTTTTTTCTTTGCTTCTAATAATTCCTGTTGTGTTCGTTTTATATCTGATATGTCATGAATAATAGAAAATAAAACTTCTTTTCTATTTACGAATAGCATTTCAGAGTATACTTCCACATCTCGTAATTCACCACTTGCAAGCTGATGTTTGAAAGTAAAGTAAGACTTATTACTTGTAGTTGTTTTTATGATTGCATTTTTAATATCAGCATCTGAATTGGTATTGATTTGATTTATTTTCATTGAGGTGATGATCTTAAAAGAATAGCCATAAAAATCAATTGCGGCCTGATTTGCATCAACAATTTTGCCGTTGGATGGATCAATAAGCATCATTACCGACTGATTTTTTTTGAATAGAGCTTTATATCTTTGTTCACTCTCATTAAGTTGGGAGGTTCGTTCTTCAACTAGTTTTTCTAAGTTTTCATTGAATTCGCTAAGTGATTTTTCATTGTGATTTACTTGGCTAATATAATATTGAACGGTTTTTTTTATTCTAGTTTTAAATATTAGTAAAGTTATTAATGCTAATATTAATGATAGAACAATCATAAAAATGCTAAGAACAATTTGCCGATTTGCAACATTTTTCCCTTTTTCGATTTCTGTTGTGATAATACTTTCTACATCATCTAAATAAACTCCTGTAGCTATAATCCAGTCAAACTTTTTATACAATTTAGCATAGGTTAGTTTTTGTGAAATCTGGTTTGATTGTGGTTTTTTAAACCAATACTTAAAAAATAATTGACCATCTTGTTTAATTCCATCCAGTTCAGTTAGATATGGTGAATTTCCCTTTCTGTCTTTTATCTTTGTAGAAAGATAAAGACCTTCTGTTTCGGGCAGGTTTGGATGCACTTTACGAATTGCATAATTATCACCACCATTGTAGTTTAAAATTTCGTTTACCCAGATGTAACCAGAATCTTTTAAAGTAATATTCCTAATGTGACTTGCGCAACGTCTTTTTAATTGTTTAAGGAATAGTGTGTCCTTGCTAGTAATTTTAGGATTATTCTTTTTTAGTTCTTCTAATAAGCGTGCCTCTTCAAGCTTAATGTGCTGAATTGTTCTGTTTACAGCAGTTTGAATATAATCTTTCTTTGATTGAATGACCAGTTTTTCAATTTGTTGAATTTGATTTTCTGTTATTTCTTTTGTGCTTCGTATATTAATATAAGTGAATGTAATGAAGAATATTAGTATGATTACTAGTATGGCAATTATAAAAGGCTGTGTAATTGCCTTTTGTGAGAATTTTTCCTTGTTGATATTATGTTGAGTCATATGCTACTTTTAAACTAAGATATCATAAGATAATCAATTTATATGGAACATAAAAGAATTAAATATTATAGAATTAGTCTGCATATAGATAGTGCTTATGGAATATTCTTACGATATAGTGAAAAGTAAATTTCAGATTTCCTGAAAGTGATTATCTTTGCGGCTCACTTAAATTATTGAGATGATTAATGTAGATGGTTTGGCGGTAGAGTTTGGTGGCACTACCTTATTTAAAGATATTTCCTTTGTAATAAACGAGAAGGACAGGATTGCCCTTATGGGTAAAAATGGTGCTGGTAAATCAACTTTGCTGAAGATTATTGCAGGGGCAGATAAACCTACTCGTGGACGAATTGGAGCTCCTAAAGATGCTGTAATTGCTTACCTACCTCAGCATTTGATGACCGATAATACTCGTACCGTATTTGAGGAGGCTTCTCAGGCTTTTTCAAAGATCTTTGAAATGGAGAAAGAGATTGAGGAGATCAATTTGGAGATGGCTTCACGAACTGATTACGAATCTGAAGAGTATTATCAGTTGATAGAACGTGTTTCGGCTTTAAGTGAAGTGTTTTATTCCATAGAGGAGATTAACTACGATGCTGAGGTTGAGAAAACACTTTTAGGACTTGGATTTAAACGCGAGGATTTTACTCGTCCAACTTCTGAGTTTAGTGGAGGTTGGAGAATGCGTATCGAATTAGCAAAAATTCTATTACGTCAACCAGACCTAATTCTTCTCGATGAGCCTACCAACCATTTGGATATTGAATCTATTCAATGGCTTGAAAACTTTCTAATGAATTCAGGTAAGGCGGTTATCGTTATTTCCCACGACCGTGCCTTTGTAGATAATATTACAACACGAACCATAGAAGTGACTATGGGGCGTATTTACGATTATAAGGCAAAATATTCAGAGTATCTGGAATTAAGAAAAGACAGACGTCTTCATCAGCAAAAAGCATACGAAGAGCAGCAAAAAATAATAGCAGACAATCAAGCTTTCATTGACCGTTTTAAGGGGACATATTCTAAAACCAATCAAGTTTCTTCTCGAGAGAAAATGCTAGAAAAAATGGAAATCGTTGAGATTGATGAAGAAGATACATCAGCTTTACGTTTGAAATTCCCACCATCACCTCGATCTGGTAATTACCCTGTTATTGCTGATGGTTTAGGCAAAACGTATAGTGATAATTTAGTTTTTTCTGATGCTAAATTTACGATTGAACGTGGAGAGAAAGTAGCCTTTGTTGGTCGAAACGGTGAAGGAAAATCGACTTTGGTGAAAGCTATAATGGATGAGATCGATTATGATGGAGAATTGACCTTAGGGCATAATACAATGATTGGTTACTTCGCTCAAAACCAGGCTTCATTGTTGGATGAAAACTTAACTGTTTTTCAAACAATTGATGATGTTGCAGTAGGGGATATTAGAACTAAGATTAAAGATATGTTGGGAGCCTTCATGTTTGGAGGTGATAATTCAACTAAGAAAGTAAAAGTTCTATCAGGAGGTGAGCGTACTCGTTTAGCGATGATAAAGCTTCTATTAGAACCAGTAAACTTGCTAATTCTCGATGAGCCAACCAATCACTTGGATCTAAAAACTAAGGATATTTTAAAGACAGCTTTACAAGAATTTGATGGTACACTGATTTTGGTTTCTCACGATCGTGATTTCCTTGATGGTTTGGCTGAAAAAGTATACGAGTTTGGCAATAAAAAAGTAAAAGAGCATCTTGGAGATATTTATTCTTTCTTGAGTAAGAAGAAAATGGATAATCTTAAAGAGTTGGAGAGAAAGAAATAAAATTAATTTTAGGCTTAAATAAAAATCATTACTTTAGTAATCATAAAACTAAGATAATGACAAAAGAACTCGAAAACAACCTAATGTTATCTGATGAGATTGTAAGTAGTAAGATATATTTTATTAGAAATGTGAAGGTGATGTTAGATAAAGATTTAGCAGAACTTTATGGTGTATTAACAGGAAATCTAAATAAAGCTGTTAAAAGAAATATCAGACGTTTCCCTGAAGATTTTATGTTTCAATTAACGAAAAATGAATTTGAGAACTTGAAATTCCAATTTGGAACATCAAGTTGGGGAGGTACAAGAAGCTTACCTTACGCTTTTACAGAACAAGGTGTTGCTATGTTATCTGGTATTCTAAATAGTGATAGAGCAATCTTAGTAAATATCCAAATAATGAGGATCTTTACTAGGACTAGAGAAACCTTAACAGATAGTTTGAGTGTGAAATTAGAAATTGATGAAATTAAAAAGAAACTTGAAAGTCAGGACAAAAATATCGAATTGGTGTTTACTTACCTTGATGAACTAATAGAAAAACAAGATAATTTAATACCTCGACAACAAATAGGTTTTAAGCCTAACGATAAGTGAAAGAGATACGATTCGTATCTCTTTTTTTTGTAATGTTTTATTTATTCAACCACGAAATTACTTTTTCACTATTTGGTTTGTCTCTAGGTGATAGTACATCTATCAATTTTCCGTTTTCGTCAATCAAATATTTCTGAAAGTTCCATTTTACTTTAGAATCTATTGTTCCATTTTCAGATTTTTGTGTGAGCCAAGTATACAAGGGATGCATATCATCTCCTTTTACTGATATTTTTGACATCATAGGAAAAGTAACACCATAATTTTTGCTGCAAAAATCTTTAATTTCTTGATCTGTTCCAGGTTCTTGTTTTAAGAAATTGTTGGCTGGGAAGCCTACAATTACAAAGTCTTGATCTTGGTATTCTTTGTACAAAGCTTCTAATAATTCGTATTGAGGAGTTAATCCACATTTGGAAGCAGTGTTCACTACCATCACTTTTTTCCCTTTTAAATCAGCAAAGTTGAAGTTCGTACCATCAATTGCTTTTACCGTAAATTGATGAATTCCGTCCTGTGCTATTGCTGTAAATGCTACAAAAACGGATAAGGCTATAATTGTAAATACTTTTTTCATAATGTTTCTATTTTAATTGATTAACAATTTAGAACCTTTTTTGTTCAGATGCCAATTCATTTAATCATCAATACGATAAATACTATTTAGTTGGCTTTCTTCAATAAATGAAGGAGTATTTCGTAGGAAGAAATTTCGAATTCCCTTAAAATATTTCCAGTGTGCAACAATTCCAATCCAATAAGAGCCGAAAATGATCCGTTTTACTTTGTTGTACCTTTTTTTCTGAAAGGAATCAAATGCATATTCAGGAGTTTGGCTTAGATGTAATTCTTGAACCAATGTGTAAGCATCTTCGACGGCTTGAGCTCCACCTTGACCTAAATTGGGCGTTGCAGCATGAGCAGCATCACCAATCAAACAAATTTTTGATTGATGCCATTTTTTTGCCCCTGGTAAATCATGTAAATCGGTTCTTCGAATCATGAAATGAGGTGTTGCTTCTATCAGTTCTTGAACTGGACCTTTAAAGTCTTTAAATTCTTCTTTCAGATAGCTTTTTATGTCTTTGGTTTCATCAACTCCATTCTCAGGAGATGTTTTAACAGCAAACCAATAGATTTGTTCATCGGCCATTTCGGCTAACCCAAAACGCAATTGGTTGCCCCAAAGTTCAAGAGTTGCATTTTTCCATTGATCTGGAAGCGTATGCGTAACCAAACCTCTCCAACACGTCTGACCAGAATATCGTAAATGAATTTCAGGCATAATCTGTTGGCGAACCCTTGAATTGACTCCATCTGCACCTATTACAAAATCTGCTTCAATAATAGTCTCATCTGCAAAATGTAGAACAACTTTTCCATCCTTTTCTTCTAAAGAAACCAGTGCTTTGTTTAGAATTACCTTGTCAGGATTTACAAAGGAATAAAGAACTTGTTGAAGTCTGGCTCGATGAACAGCTACAATTGATGAGCCAAATTTGGCTTTAATTTTCTTCAGGTTTAAACCATGAATTAAATTCAAATTCTCATCAGTTATATCTACCTTTTCCAACTCAATGCCAGCATTTTTAACAGCTTGCTTTACACCTAGCTTGTCAAATACTTGCATGGCATTAGGTGCCATCCAAATGCCAGCGCCATAGGGCTTCAATTCAGGAGCAGCTTCGTAAACGGTAAAATCAATTCCAGCTTGCTCCATCGCTATTGCTGCAGTTAAACCAGCAATTCCACCTCCAATAATAATTCCTTTCTTCATGTTTTGCAGATAAAAAGATTTTAAAATCCGCTACAAAGATAGTATTAATGTTTTTAGAATAATAAATAGGTGATTGTGTTGATGATAAGACAAAAAAAAGAGTAGCCATAATGACTACTCTCACTTTTTATATTCTTATGAAGATTAAAACTTCTCGTCATAATCTGACCAAAGTCCATCACCAATTTCCCATGCTTTTTCAACAGCTTCCGCTCCAAGCTCAATACTTCTATTGGTTAAGAAAGCACGACGCTTACGCTTGCTAAGTGAAAGATATTGCTCGTCAACTTTAGCTTGTTCTTCGAAGTATTTCTTTTGTAATGGAACAAATACTTTATCAACATCGTGACGCATATCACCCCAACGCTGAGCAGTTAGTGTGCTTAAACGGTTGAATGCCCACCATGCTGATTTACGAGTGTAACCCGTACGGCGAGCTTTAACTTTATAAGAAGGGGCTAAGTCAGTTGTTCCTGCATACACAGGAATATAAACTGAAGTCGCAACATTATCTTGAGCTAACCACACGATTCCACCTACATCATCTGGTAGCCAGCTACGACATTGAATAATGGTTGCATACATGGTGTACCAACGGGCAATAGTACGTTCACCAAGTTCACCCCATCCGCCATTTACACCAAAAAGTTTATTCATTCCGTAAGGCATAAATGGGTTGGCAAATGGAGAGATCGTTTCTTTACCATCCTTATCAGCTTGCTTGATATTCTTTACAAAGTTGAAAGGAGTACCTTCATAGTAGTCCTTAAATATCTCAACCAATTTATCCATTGTCACCTTTTCATCGGGTTTAACAGAGAATGGGTAATCTTTAGCAGTAGGATCAAGATCTAGTGAAGGAGCTGCCATTGAAAGCACACGCCACTCTCTTCTTCTTGATGCTAATGATAAACGACTTTTTGGAGCATAAACGTAATTCCATTTAAAGATTTCTCCATCTTTCCACCAGCCATTTTCCTTTGCTATTTCAAAGATATTCGCTGAAGCCATAAAGTAGTCACTATTCTTCAAATCGATTTCCTTAATAGTTGATGCATTGGCATTAACTGAGATGTGATTATCCGGAACACGTTGAGCTACCCAAACAGCACCCACTTTACCTTTACCAGGACCAACAACTTCAAAATGCCAAACCTCTTGTTTATCGGCAATGGTCAAACACTCACCATAGTCTCTCCATCCGTATTTTGTCAATAAATCATCAGCCATCTTAATTGCTTCACGAGCTGTTGTACAGCGCTCAAGCATAAGTTGCTGAAGTCTTTGGCAATCGATTAAACACTTATCAGAATACAATTCATCACGTCCACCGAATGTTGATTCGCCAATTGCTAACTGTTTTTCGTTAATACAAGGGTAAGCTGTATTTAAGAATTGGTAAGTTTTAGCAACCTGATCGATTTCACCAATCTTTTTATGCTGATAGGTTGGCATACGCAAGCTATCATATGCTGAACGCTCGAACAATTCGAACTTACTGTTTTTGTCGTGAGATTTTGCTGGCGTAACTGACATCCAAGCACGTGTACGGTGGCTATCGTCTGTATGAGATGTGATAACTGATCCATCAAATGTTGCTTTTTTACCAACTGTAATTGTGGTACAACCTTCGGGTACGCCATTCTGCCAGTCTGATTTATCTTGAGCTATGCTACTTGTTGAAACAAGCAATGCCATAGCAAAAATTAAAGGCTTTAAATAATTGCTCATGTTGTTAGTTGTGTTGTTGTTTGTAAAGTATTTATTTGATTAAATAAATACCAGCATCTTCAATTGTGATAAGTTTTTGTTTGTAAAGTAAACCTACCGCCTTCTTAAAACTTTTTTTACTCATGTTTAATAAGCTGTAAATATCTTCAGGAGTACTTTTGTCATTTACGGGAAGAAATCCATCTTCTTCTCTTAATTGTTTTAAGATTTGTTCTCCTGCTTGCGGTATTTCGTTTCGATATCCTTGTCTTTGTAAACTAACATCGATTTTATCATCAAGTCGTACTTTTTTGATAAAAGCTTTGCGTTTTTCTCCTGGAAGAACATATTCGAAGATTTCGTTCTTATATAGCATTCCAAGTGCATCATCGTTAATCAAGACTTGGTATCCCATTTCATTTCTTCGTCCAATCAATATTTCTACTTCTTGGCCTTCTTCATAAGATGTTTCTTTATCACGAAGAACTCGTTCTAATTTTGCAGTACCAACAATACGACCAGTTGCATTATCAACATAGATATATACCAAATAGTAATAACCAAGCTGCATGTTGTCTTTTTGTTCGCTAAACGGAACCAATAAGTCCTTTGCAATTCCCCACTCAAGAAATGCTCCAATATTGGTAACCTCTTTAACTTGCAAATAAGCAAATTGACCAGCCGTTGCAAATGGTTTTAAGGTTGTAGCGATAATTCGATCTTCCGAATCACGATAGATAAAAACCTTGATGGTATCATCTAATTGGGTTTTAAGAGGTACATATCTTGTTGGTAATAAAATTAATGATTCATCTTCTCCTTCAAGATAGACACCAAAATCTACTATTTTGGCAACTTTTAGTTCTGCGTATTGACCTATTATACTCACGAGTTTATCTATTTGTACTTGACCTTATTTGCATTCGTATGCAGATGGGACAAAGTGTGATTTGCACTAAAAAAATAATAATGCTGTAAATGTAAGCATCTTTTTACGAATAGTTAGTTTACAGATCCATTTACGATCGTTCTATTCTTGTCTATTTGAATTAAAAAAAAGGAATGAAAGAGGTTTTTTTTCTTTTTTAAGCGAGCTTAAAATATGTTGTGGAGCAGGTTTTGTTTTTGCTAAAAATTTGATTGGGTATTTAAGCACATGAAATAGTTAACAGTAGATTTTATCGGTTAAGTTTAGTGTAGGTGTTAAATACTTTTCTGTAGTGCTAGGTATTACTATGCTTTTTCAATTTTAACATCTTCTGATTACAATTTTCGCTATCGATTGCGACTTAATTTCGATATTATTAAAGAAAAAAATCATTAATAATAGTGGGTGTAAACACCCATAGGTAGGGGTATTGCAGAACATGCAGTTATTAATACCGAAAAATTTCTTCAATAAGAAATTGTTTCTATTTTTGATGCAGAATTAATTCAGATTAGTTCTATTCCAAATTTAAAACAACACTCTCGAGTAATAAGTGGGGATAATTATTTAATAAGTCAGGGTATGAAAAAAAGGAAATTATTAGTTAGAGATCTTACCTTAAGAGATGGACAACAATCGCTTTTTGCGACTAGAATGCCTCAGGCAGAAATTGAGAAGGTTTTACCACTATACAAAAAAGCTGGTTTTTATGCTTTAGAAGTATGGGGGGGAGCAGTACCTGACTCAGTGATGCGTTATTTGAACGAGGATCCTTGGTATCGTCTTGAATCAATTAAAAAAGAGATTGGCGATGTTTCTAAACTGACAGCTTTGTCACGTGGTCGTAATCTTTTTGGATATAGTCCTTACCCCGAATCGGTTATTGAGAAATTTAATACTCAATCGGTAAAATCGGGACTTGGTATCATGCGTATTTTCGACTGTCTGAATGATATTGAGAATATGAAATCGACCATTAAGTATGTTAAAGCTGCTGGTGGTATTGCCGATTGTGCAGTGTGTTATACGGTTGATTCAAAATTTCCGGAGAAAAAAGAAGATCGTGAGAGGTTGACTATTAAGAATCTTCCTGATCAAATTTTTGATCTTGAGTACTTTGTTGATCTGGCAAAGAAACTAGAGGCTATGGGAGCCGATATGATTTCTCTTAAAGATATGGCTGGTTTGGCTTCACCATTGCGTGCGGGGCAAATTATTCGTCGTTTTAAGGAGGAGTTAAATGTTCCTGTTGATTTCCATTCTCATTCTACTCCTGGTTATGGTTTAGCATCTGCTTTGACAGCAATTATTAATGGTGTTGATATTATCGATACGAACATCATGAACTTTGCAGGTGGATCTGCTGCTCCTGCATACGAGTTAATCTACCTTTTCTGCCAAAAGTTAGGCATTGAGTTAGATGGTGATGCGAAGACGGTTGTTGAGATCAATAAGATTCTTAAAGAGATTCGTATGGGAGCTTTAGCTGAAGTTGATAGCTATAAGCAATTCCCAATTGAATTTGATATTACAAAAGATAAGCTACCTGCTGATATCGATCAGTTATTCGATGATGCAATTAAGTATGCTAATGAAGATAAAGAAGATGAGCTTTTAGCAGCTTGTCATGCTATTGAAAAGTATTTTAATTTCCCGGCTCCTAACGAAATGGTTAAGAAAGCCGAGATTCCTGGAGGTATGTATACCAACATGCTAAACCAGTTGAAAGCTTTAGGTTTGGAAACCTTACTCGAGAGAGTGTTGGAAGTTGTACCAGTGGTGCGCCTGGATGCAGGTTGTCCGCCATTGGTAACTCCTTCTTCTCAAATTGTAGGTGTTCAGGCTGTAAATTGTGTTATTGATGAGAATTCAGGACGTCCATTTTATACGAATGTGTCTAACCAATTCTTTAGTCTTGTAAAGGGAGAGTACGGAACAACACCTATTGAAATTGCTCCGGAATTCCGTGAGAGAATCACAGGTAAAGCTGAGAAAGTAGAGTATGATGTAGATGCTTATGTATCTCCTGAAAACCCAACATTGCCACAGTTCGGAAACGTAAAATTGGCTGTTGATGATAAAGAATTCATGTTGCTTGAGTTGTTCCCATTGGTAGCTAAAGGTTACTTGGAAGGCAAGCGTAAAGCAGAATTCGAAGCTAAGAGAGAAGCTAATCGTCAGAAGATTGCGGCTGAGAGGGCAGCAATTAAACGAACAGGTAAATTAAAGATTCGTGATTTAACCCTTCGTGATGGTCAGCAATCTTTGTTTGCAACACGTGTGCCTCAGCACGAAATTGAAAAAGTATTGCCATTCTACAAAGCAGCGAATTTCTATGCAATGGAAGTATGGGGTGGTGCCATTCCTGATTCAGTAATGCGTTACCTTAACGAGGATCCTTGGTATCGTCTTGAGTCTATTAAAAAAGAGATTGGTGATGTTTCTTATTTAACAGCTCTTTCTCGTGGACGTAACCTTTTCGGATACAGTCCATACCCGGAGTCTGTAATTGAAGGATTCAACAAAAATGCAGTAAAAAGTGGTTTAGGAATCATGCGTATTTTCGATTGTCTGAATGACGTCAACAATATGGAGACTACCATTAAATATATTAAGGAAGCAGGCGGAATTGCCGATTGTGCAGTTTGTTATACGGTAGATCCTAAGTTTACACGTAAGCAGCGTATTCAGGCTATGTTCTCTGGTAAGAAATTGCCTAAGAAGATTTTCGATGTCGATTATTTCTTGAATAAGGCGAAGAAAATGGAAGCTCTGGGTGCAGATATGATTTCTGTAAAAGATATGGCCGGATTAATTCCTCCATCGCTTTCAGGAAAAATTGTGAAGCGTTTGAAGAATGAGGTGAAGGTGCCTATCGATTTTCATACACATTGTACACCGGGTTATGGTTTAGGTGCGGTATTAATGGCTATTGTGAATGGTGTTGATATTGTTGATACTAATATCCTGAACTTTGCTGGTGGACCTGCAGCTCCTGCATTCGAGATTATCCAGATTTTTGCAGATAAACTAGGTTTAGATACTGGTGTTGATTTGGATTCAGTTGTGAGAATTAATGCTGAATTGAAAGGGATCCGTGAGCGAATTGCAGAATTTGATTCATACAAAATGTTCCCTCGTGAATTTGATATAACAGCTGATTACTTACCTGCTGATATTGATGCTTTATTTGACAAAGCTATTGCTTTAGCTAAAGCCGATAAGGAAGAGGAATTACTTGAAACATGTCATGCAATTGATGCTTGGTTTAATTTCCCTGCTCCAAATGAAGAAGTGAAGAATGCTGAGATTCCCGGAGGAATGTACACCAACATGTTGGCTCAGTTAAAAGGTTTAGGTCTTGAAGATTTATTGCCAACGGTACTTCAGAAAGTACCTGAAGTACGTGTAGCTGCTGGTTGTCCTCCTTTGGTAACACCATCTTCTCAAATTATTGGTGTACAGGCTGTAAATTACGTTTTAGATGTGAATAGCGGAAAAGCACCTTATACAAACGTGAATAATCAATTCTTCAACCTTGTGAAAGGTGAGTATGGTGAAACTCCGATTGAGATTGATCCGGAATACCGCCAGAAGATTTGTGGACAGCGTGAGGCTTCAGAATATGATGTGGCTAAATATAAGGCTCCGGAAAATTTACTTCTTGAAGAGTTCGGTGGTGTTAAATTAGCTCAGAACGAAAAGGAAATGTTGTTGTTGGAATTGTTCCCAACTGTAGCAGGTCCTTTCTTAAAGAATCGTAAAGCTGATGCTTACTATGCAGTTGTTGAAGCTGAAGAAGCTGAAAAGCAAAGAATCGAAGACGAGAAAAAAGCAGCTTACAAAGCCATTCCTGCTGAAGAGAAGGAAGCAATGATGCTGAGAGGATTATATAGCATGGGAGGAGACTCTACTCAGGCAACAGGAGAAATTACTCAACCAGAGCAGAAAGATTCTAAGCTAGATATCAAAACAAAAGAAATGCTAACGGCTCAAAAGCCTAAAAGCAGATTAGTAGGATAAAGTTTTCTCTTTATATACGCAACCTTAAAAAGTGCTGCTCTTCGGAGTGGCACTTTTTTTTGACTTATTGATCTGCTGAAAAGTGTCAAGATTTAATTTAAAAAAAATGTAAATTAAAAACTATTCGGCGTTTCATGTTTTACGAATCGAAAAATATGATATTTTAGAGTGATGAAAGTATTAAGATCGAATATATTAGATTTATTGTATAAAGGAGAATCTGAAGAATTCATTTTAAATGAGATTGTTAAGAAAGCTCAGCTTATTGCTCCTGGATCGATATGTTCTATTTTAATTGTTGATGGGGAAGGAAAGCATCTGCTTTTAGGAGCTGCCCCTGATTTACCCGATTTTTATAATAAAGCCATAGACAATTTTCCTATTGGTCCAGAAAAAGGATCCTGTGGAACTGCTGCATATACAGGAGAGAGTGTAATTGTTGAAGATATAAGTACTCATTCATATTGGAAAGATATTAAAGAATTGGCCAAAAAAGCAGGCTTGGCTTCTTGTTGGTCCGAACCAATTAAAGATCCTTCAGGAAAAATACTAGGTACTTTTGCTATATATCATAGGGTGGTGCATTCTCCAAGTTCTACTGATATTACACTTGTAAAGGATTTAGCTAGTTTAACTGGTATTGTGTTGGATCGTTATCGAATAACCAGAAAATTAGAAGAAAGCGAAAACAAATATAAAACACTAGCTAGCGCTAGTAATGAGGCTGTTTTTATTGTTGAAGGTGATAAAATAGTTGAAGTAAATAAGCGTGCTGAAATAATAACTGGGTATTCTGAGTTGGAACTGTCTGGTATGTCTATTTTTAATTTTATAGGAAGGGAGTATTGGGTTAAGCCTTACACTGATGAATCCAAGAAGTTTAGACATAAAATTAAAGCCAATGGAATTACTAAAAATAGTTTAAAAATAGATGTTGTAGTTCATATTAAAAATTCCATTTTTAAAGGAAAAGTGGTGTGTTTACTGTCCATTCGTGATGTTAGTAATCAAATTCGAGTTGAAAATGAATTTCGTAAATTATCGCAATCGGTAATACAAAGTCCAACATCAGTTGTTATTACTGATTTTAATGGAGATATCGAATATGTAAATCCGAAATTTGAAGAATTAACTGGTTATTCCTTGGAAGAAGTGAAAGGTGAAAACCCGCGGATCTTAAGTTCTGGACTCAATCATTCCAATACCTACAAAAGTTTATGGAAAGAAATTAAGGCAGGTAATGAGTGGAGAGGTGAGTTTCAAAATAAGAAAAAGACGGGTGAGTTATTTTGGGAGTTTGCAAACATTTCTGCATTAAAAAATGATAGAGGTGAAATAACAAACTTTATTGCGGTTAAAGAAGATATTACGGAACGGAAAAGACAAGAACAAATACAGCAAATCATATTAAATATTTCTAATGCAGTATTTTCTGAAAATACCTTATTTGAATTTATACAATTTATTCGACAGCAATTATCTACCTTAATTGATACAACTAATTTCTTTGTGGCTCTTTATGATGAAGACAATCAAATGTTTAGTATGCCATTTCATGATGATGAATTTGATTCTTTTGATACTTTTCCAAAAGGAAAAACAATTTCCGGTTGGGTTGTTGAAAATGGAAAACCTTTACTTGCCACGGCAAAAGATCTAGATGAAATGGAATCGCGTGGAGAGGTTGAATTAAAAGGAGAACCATCTAAAATTTGGTTGGGAATGCCATTGAAAGGAAAAGAAAAGGTGATTGGTGTTTTGGTTATTCAAAGTTATATTGATGAGAATATTGTAAATGAAAAAGATAAAGAAATGTTGGAGTTGGTTTCGCACCAAATCAGCATATCTATAGAGAAAAAAAGAACAGAGCAGGAATTGCATAAGGCATTAAAAAATGCCACAGAATCGGATCGTTTAAAATCTGTGTTTTTGGCTACAATGTCCCACGAGTTGCGTACTCCATTAAATGCAGTTATTGGTTTTTCAGAATTGGTGGATGACGAAACACCGATAAATCTTGCAATAGATTATTGCAAATTGATAAACCAAAGTGGACAAAACCTCTTAAACATTGTAGAAGATCTTTTTGATATCAGTTTAATTCAATCTGGAGCAGTTAAAATTACACATCAAAAATATCGATTGGAACAAATTCTTCAAGAAATAAATGTGGTAATTAGAATGGAGCAGCAAGTATTAAACAAGCAGCACATTGATTTAAATTTAGTTTTGCCTAAAATCCATCAAAATCTTGTTTTTAGTACCGATCCAAACCGATTTAAGCAGATATTTTTAAATCTGTTAAAGAATGCCTTAAAATTTACTGATAAGGGTTCAATTGAATTTGGTTTATACGAGCATGATTTGGAATCAAATCTTCCTCTTAAGTTTTATGTGAAAGATACTGGGGTTGGTATTCCTGATGAAATGAAAGATAATATATTTGGTATGTTTAGACAGGCCAATGAGAGCCTTTCCAGAACCTATAATGGAGTAGGAATTGGTTTGTCAATCTCAAAGAGTTTAACCGAATTATTGGGCGGGAAAATCTGGTTAGAATCTCAAGTAGGTGAGGGGACTACCTTTTATTTCACACATCCAATAAACAAAAAGTAGAAAGAGGTTCTAGGACATACTAGAATCGAACGATTAAAAGTCAATTGTAAATTGATAATTATCGCCACAGATATCATTTCTTAATATCCATTAAGATTTTTTAACGATTTTTTGTCTGCAATTCATCAAACTATCAGCTTGATAATAAAACATATTGGCTATTGAGATCGTATTTAAATAGACAGAGATCGTTATTATTCAGCTTTTAAACCTTCAGCCATGGCATTGCAAAAATACATCCGCGTAACCGGTAGGTGTTTGTTGTCACTTACCATTATTTGTTTTAGTGTTTTTTTTAGTAAAAGTCAAGAACAACCTCCAGACCAACTTTTTGAAGTAGTAGATTCATCAGTTAACATTCAAGAATTTGGCCAGCAAAAGAAATTAGAGAAAAATGAAATCCCCATTGGCTTATTCGCCTACAATAAGTGGGTCGATTTAAACGAAAACAATTTGGTAGAGCGCAACGAATTTTTTGGTTTAGGTAAGGAATCCTTTTCGAAAGGAGAGCCAATTAGTGCGTCTTTATACGACCCGAATTTAAAGGATGGATCTAATTTAAAATTAAGAATATGGGATACCAGTGGTAATCTTATTCGAACCGTAAAAAAACAATATACTTCAATACCAATATTTACTTATTCTGGATTTGATGGTTATTTACCGGTAGGTGAATACATTTTCACCATTAATCCGGAAGAATCGGGTACTACTTATCAAATTAGGTTCACTTTAAAGGAACCAAACGGGAATACATATGCTAATATTCGAAAAAAACTGTTGCCAGAAAATATGCACTTATTTAAGCAATGGATTGATGAAGATGGTGATATGAAATTGGATAGTTCCGAAGTTCTTGCATTGAATAAAAATATTTACAATGTTGGAGAAGTGGATTTTGAGTTGGGTTTAAATTTACCATTGAATCCAGTACCAGTTGTTTTTCAGGTATGGAATTCGGACTACGATTTGTTGAGTATGAATATTTCAAAATTAGATAGTTTGCAGCATTATACCATGAATGAAGATACACTGAATCGAGGAAATGAGTTTCTAAGAGTATTAGCAAATGCTTCTGTAGGAGAATATTTTATTACCGCTTCCGTAACGGGTGAAGGGGTAAAGCAATATAAGACTACACTACAAATTGTAGATTCCTTAAATAAAGACACATCAGAATTAGAGACTAAGAATGAATCGATAACTAAGGTTGATTCAACGGAAGGAGTAGATGAAAATATAGAATTAATAGTGACGGAAGAAGAGGAGCCAAGTGAAGCGAAAATGAAAATGGGTACATCGGTTAATGTAGACAATCTAGCACCAGAATTTAAGAAAGGGCAGGAGGGATTTTTTATATTTTCTGGCTTTATTGATTTGAACGAAAATAATATACAAGACAGGGATGAATTTATTGGAGCAGATCAGGATTATTTCTATTCAGAATCAGAAAATGTTTTTGTTCAATTTCATTTAAGGCAATTTTTTAATAAAGATCTTGTCTTGCAAATTTTTAACGACAAGGATGAGTTAGTGATAGAACAGATAGGTGTTTATGGGGAGTCGCCATTTGTATTTAAAGTCTCAATGCCTGATGAGCCATTACTTCCAGGTAAATATTCTTTAATTATGAAACCGACTGATTCTGAGATTAAGTATCGATTAGATCTTATTATAAAATAAAAAAATCCCATCACTTCAATTTGAAGCGATGGGATTTTAACTTATCTATTAACTATAAAAAACACGTGCTATTGCTTAACTATTTTCTTGCTTAGTTTTGAACCATCTTCCAATTTAAAAACAAGTAAATAGATTCCTTTTGTTAGGCCATTGCAATTAAGTTCGACACTTTGATTAGGTGAATCTAAAACCAGAATTGCCTTGCCTGATAAATTGAACAATTGAATTTTTTCTACTTGCTTTAAATTCTCTAAATGAAGAATATCATGAACAGGATTCGGATACAATCGAAGCTCTTTGTTCAGAATGTCATTTATTCCTGTTGATACAGCAATTTCATCAGAATATGGACTATATGTTTTGTTACCTTGAAGAAGATCACCACTTTGTGCAATAGGAGTAACTGAGAAGCGAATGAATTTGTTTCGATCATTGCTGCCAAGCGTATAGCTTAAGCTTGTAGCACCTGAAATTGCCGTTTCATTTGAGCCATTCGTAGCATCAGCACGGTACCATTGATATAATGAGCTTCCTTCTAAATCGTCATTCACATCTGAGTAATCATAGCTTGCCGTTAAGGTTTCATCTTCACTAAAAATACCTGATAGTGAAATGTTACTAGCTATTGGAGCACTAATTATATTTGGTGTTGTTAATTGTTTTGTTGTGTAGATATGGTATTCTCCAGGATCTAATGAAATATTCATTACCTTATCGGAAACAGTTAGTGTTTCTCCAGAGAAATAATCATACCAGTCACCAGTTTTACTAAAGTTAGGTGTAATTGTACCTGCAACAACATCAAAGTTTCCAATAACTCGAACATCCATATCTGAATGGTTGATCTCAATTCTCTTTAATGCAGTATTTGTTATTAGCGTAAAATCGTCCGATTTAAATGCTTCTTCTTTCTTTTTTAGATCAATAAGAGCAGAATAAATTTGGAATAACTTCTTTCTTTCTGCAACATCTTGATATTCCCAAAGGATTGGTTTTTTCCCAACACGGCCGTTCTCATCAATTGAAATATCATAACCAAGCTCACCAAATTGCCAAATCATTTTAGGACCAGGAGTAGCAAAGAAAATAGCTCCGGCAGTTTCGATTCTTGATAAGGCTGTTGGAAGATCTTTTACATTGTAATCGCCGGAAGAATTACCAAACTCCAAATTTTTAACCATTAGTCTTTCTTCATCGTGACTCTCCATATAGGAAATCAATCTGGGTGCAATCCATTCTCGTTCTTTCCAAGATGTCCAGCTCAAATCGGATTTTCCATTTTCGTTAAATCCCATGGTGGCTTCGTTGTAATTATGATTGGCATTTCCCCACAAGTGAATACCATAAGCAGCCAGTTCTTTTTCTTCCTGATTTTCGGAAAGATGTTCAAATATGACTACAGCATCAGATTTTACATTCCAAATGGCTGTTGCCATTCGTCTCAGAATAGAAATTCTTTCTGCATCATAATTTCCTCCCCAAGGATCGTATTCACTATTATCAGGATCATTGCTGTGTACTTTATTCGAAAAACCTTTTGTGAAATCAAATCGATAACCATCAATATGGTATTCATCTATCCAATAGGTATTAATACGATCAACCAGTTTTTGAGTTTCCAAACTTTCGTGATTGAAGTCTGCCCCCCAGTGAGCATCGGTATTCTCAAAGTTGTGTTCGCGATTGTACCATGGGTTATCAGAACTTGGTTTACCACCTTCTTCGTACATTCTAAAGAATGGTGACTGTCCAAAAGAATGATTTAATACCATATCCATAAGAACAGCTATACCACGTTTGTGACACTCATTAATGAATGTTTTGTAATCATTCTTTGTTCCGTAAGCCTTGTCAGGAGCAAAGTAGAAAGCCGGATTATAACCCCACGAATCATTCCCTTCAAATTCGTTGAAAGGCATTAGCTCAATTGCATTAACACCTAAGCGTTGCAGGTAATCAAGCGTATCGGTAACTGTTTTTAAATCTCCATCAGCTGTAAAATCACGAATGAGCAATTCATATATAACGAGATTATCATGATCTGGCATGGTAAAATCTGTATCGTCCCACGTAAAATCTGTTTGAGCGGTTTGAAAGACTGAAGCAAATTCACTGGTTTTATCGGCTGGATATGCAATTAGATTTGGATAAACCTCATTCGTAATATATTTATCGTTCCAGGGGTCGAGTAGTTTGTCAGCATAAGGATCTGCAATTTTTATATCTCCATCTATAAAATATTGAAAAATATATTCTTTGGCTGGGGTTAGGTTATCTAAAGTCAACCAGAAATAATCACCATCTTTTTTCATTTGGTAATTATTACTTAACAACCAGTCGTTAAAATCCCCTATTGCAAAGACATACTCTTTATTAGGAGCATAAAGTTGTAGGCTAACCGAAGTGTTGGAGATGTAGTTTATACCATCTACAAGACCTGATGGTTTCGTTTCAATCGGCGTCTCTTCACGGAAGAGTATGTTAACCGTATCTCTTACTTCTTCTGATCCTGCACTAGCAACTGCAATTAGTTGATGAGAGCCAGCCGCATTAGGAGTATAAGAAAAATTTAATTGTGTTGATGTAGTAGAATTCATACTAACATCATCTATAAAAAGTTCTAATGATTCACTTGATTCGGAGTTGATCGTGATAAGTGCAGATGCGGTTTTTTCAAAAACAGAATTTTCTGCAGGCCTAGCAAATTCTACATTTAAGCCTCCTTCACTTAGGTCAACAAAAATATCTGTGCCTCCGTCACCTTTGCCCTCAATATTGGTATCTGCACTTCTAAAAACAAAAGCCAGTTTTTGTACTTTTTCTCCAGCTGTTACACCGTAGTATTCGAGTATATTAGGAGTAATAGATAAGCTCCATTTGTTATCGCCAAGTGATGTGAGTTTGTATTTTTCATTATTATCGCCCCAGGTTGGTGCGTATTTCCAATCACTATTGGATGTACTTTGGTCAGTAATTACACCAGTATGAGCATATACATCACCAGTATAATCCTTTAGTCCGCCAGTTCCTAAAGCGGCATCATACGTGATGGTAACTTGATTTCCTTCAGTAGGAAAACTAGGATCAGTTACAATTATTTGTCCAATACTAAGGGTTGGTATCAGAAATAGAAAGGAAAGGAGATATGTGTATAATTTATTCATAGTTAGTGTTTTCTAGATCAAATCCTTATTTTATTGGTAGGTAAAAAAAGAGCATACCGGAGTATGCTCTTTTTTAAGATTGAATTATTAGTTTTTAGTGACAGTAGCCACATTTGTCATTGTATTCAGGGTGATTGTATAATTACCATCTTCAGTAATTGCTAAATTATCACCACCAGGAGTTAAACCATCTAATGCACCACCAAGATTTACATCCCAGCCATCATTAGCTCTAAATTTGTATGATCCACCTCCAGTTAAATCAAGAGTTGCAGTAAATACACTATTTGTAGCATCCCATGTCATATCTGTATCGGTATCCCATCCACCAGGAGTAGCATCACCAATAAGTCCCCATCTGTTTGCAGAATAGGTGTATGTATTTGGTGTACTTAGGTCAAGTGTGATATCGTAATCAGCTTCAACATCATTTGCAATGTTATCACCACCTGCATTTAAAACTTCATTTGCAGTAGAACTACCATAGTTGATATCCCAACCATCATTAGCTCTGAATTTAAATGAACCACCAGCAAGGTGAACAGTTCCTCTCCAAGTTTGAGTTGCAGCATCGTATGATAAATTAGTGTCAGTATCCCATCCACCAGGACTAGCATCACCAATTACACCCCAATCTGTAGAAACAGCCGTGTAAGTCATTGGTGTGGTAGACATATCAACATTTAATTTATAGTATCCAGCAGGTGATTGGAAATTGCCTCCACTTGCATCTAATTCTCCTGCATTAGCACCTTCACCATAATTAGGACCATCCCAATTTGGCTGAGAAGCAAACTTCCACTCGTTATTTGCAGTAGCCATGTAAACAAATCCTTCTAATGTAGTTGGATTATCTACTGTGTTCATTACATAAGGAGAGTCTGCAGGACTCCAATCAGCGAAAGTTGTTCCAGGATAACTTGCAGCAACATAACCTCCAGGAACGTACCAGGTTGTAATATCTGATAGTGTAGAGAAATTAATGTTATCGCCATAAGCAGTTCCTTCACTATTAGTTGCGAAGGCTCTAACATGGTATGCTTTTCCTGAAGCCAATCCAGAAAGAGCGGCAGTCATCTCACCAGTGGTGTTAGCTGCGTCTACAATCTTAGTATCTGCAGTTGTTGGATTTTCTGTCATTGAGTAAACAAAACCTCTCTCCGTAATATCCACTCCTCCAGTTACAATCACGTTACCATAAACATTAGCTTCAGTTTTCGTGATATCTCTTACACTGTCCGTAGTTAATACAGGAACACCAATAGTAGTTGTGAATGACACTTCGCTACTGTAGGCGATTCCAACACTATTTACTGCATATGCACGTGCATAGTACATCGTATTTGGCAATAGTCCAGTTAAATCAGCAGTAAATTCACCAATTCCTTTTCCATTTAATGTTGTGTCATTTTCGATAGTAGGAGTAAGCTCAGTATTCCAACAAACACCTTTTGATGTAACTTCTGCTTTTCCATCGTAAGGAACATTTACAGCTATTTGAGCAAAGATATCTGTAATACCTGTAGCATCAGTTGCTGTAACTGTTGCAATATTTGCAAGAGTTGAGAAAGTATCGTTTTCACCATAAATGGTATTACCATCTACAGTTATTACGTACGCTCTATAATTGTAAACAGTAAGGTTTTCTAAACCATCAACAGTAATCCAATAAACAGCTTTTTCAACTTTATCAGCCACTTTTTTAGAATCAGCAGTTGTAGGATTTTCATTTAATCCCCATACGACTCCATATTCAGCAATACCTTCTCCTTCTGCAACTACAATTCCACTAAGTAAAACAGAGGTAGATGTAATTCCATCATTTTTCCAGGTTGCCATTTCGGCATCCAGTTTAATCAGATCATCTTTATCGCAACCGACAAACACTACAAAAAGAGTGATAAAGGCCAGTCCCAATAATTTTGTAATTATATTATTTTTCATACTTATTTCTTTTTAGAAGTGTTCCGTCATTTTTCAGACAGAACACTATAATTATTCACTAATACAATTAGTTCTTAATAAATTCGTAAGTACCAGCGTCATCACTCAGGATTGTGAAGATAACAGTATAGTTACCAGCTTCAGTGATTGGAATATCATTTCCAACACCACCTTGTTGAGTAGTACCTGTTAAAGCACCTTCAGTACCTTCAGTGAATCCCATATTCCAAGCCCAACCATCATTTCTTCTGAACTTGGCAGCTCCAACAACAAGGTCAATCGTAATTGTCCAGGTTTTAGTATCAGCATCGTAGTCCATTTTTGAATCTGGAGCATCCCATCCGTTAGGAGTAGCGCTACCAACAAGTCCTATGAAATAGTTCTCATCTGTAATGGTAAGATCATTAATGTTAGCAACAATTTTATGCCATCCAGCATCAATAACAGCTATACCAGGGCCATCTACGGCAAGCCCAGATCCACCAGCACCGTAATTAATTGCATTATCAGGATCAAGTAAAGTAAAAGCATCACCTGCTCCGAATTTTACAAAACCTTCATAGATGCCATCGCTACCTGGTGATTTAATTTTCTGAGTCTCTGATCCTGGAACAAGAACATCTAAACGAAGTAGTCCAAAAATAGTAACATTCCCTGTTTGAATTTCTGAGAAGTACTCTAAATCAGCAACGCCAAGACCTGCATCAGCTTCCAATACACATCTAATTCTGAAATCTGCAGATGATGTTGCATCTTCAGGAAATCCATCTAAAAGAATTGAATTTAGTTGATTTACAGTTAATTCAATGTTATCACATGTGATTCCATTGTAAATTCGAGTTACGTTTTCAAAATTATTACCAGTAGGACATGCCTCAAGGAAATATGTCGCTGAAGCTGTAAATCCAGGTTCTACTGGAGTACAAGAAAAAACAACGCTCTGAGTTCCGTTAGCCCTAACCAGTGTTAAATCTGGTAACGATAGGGTAGGTGCAATTACAGGATCGCTCAATTCTAGTTGATCACCGTCTTTATCACAACTTGTGAAAAAGCCTAATACCCCAACCAAGGCGAATAATATTATATAATATTTTTTCATCTTTTTTAGATTTAAATGATTAATAACCATCATTTTGCTTGATGTTAGGATTTGCAGAGATCTCATCTCCAGGAATAGGGAAGATATTTAAATGGCTACTAGTACTAGTTCCATCATGAGTTCCACCTTTCCATTGCCACACATAAGCTCCACCTGTGAATTTTCCAAAACGAACTAGGTCAGTACGTCTTTGTCCTTCATAGTAGAATTCACGTGCTCGTTCATCAAGTATAAAGTCAGAAGTTAAGTCTCCAACAGTAATATTTCCACTGTCGTCTCCATAAGCTCTTTCTCTGATAAGGTTAATATCGGTAAGAGCTTCACCTGGTTTATCGGTATTGAATAAAGCTTCAGCTCTCATTAAGTAAGCATCTGCCAAACGGAACACAGGGAAATCTGTTGATGCAAAAGTAGGACTGTAATTAGCCGCTTCTGTACCATCGTGATTTTTTGCAGTAAATTTGTAAACACCTACTCCAAAGTCTCCACTTGAAGACGGAGAAGGAATATCAATTGATCGTTTTTGACCTAAGTAAATTCTTTTGTCAGGAGCAAGGGCGAATAATGGGTCCGTTGCAGGAACAGGTACATTACCATATACTGCAATCGTATCAACCAATATATTCATTAGATCTTTTCTTGCACGGTTACCATTCCAGTTCGTATTTGAAGTTAATCCATGGAATGTTTCAGCAGGAAGATAGGTAGCATCACTTGATGACTGAATGATGAAAGTTGTTCCACCATTACCTTGAGTATTAAGGCCATCTTCAGCGAAAGCAAAAATCATTTCATTGTTACCATGCTGACGGTCATTATCTGCACTAAAGTTTTGTCTGTAATCTGCAGCTAAAGAATAAGCATTGCTTGCGATAACTTTATCGCAATAGATTTTACATTCATCCCACTGTGCAGTTCCTGTATAAACTTCAGCATTAAGGTAAGTTTTTGCAAGAAGCATCCAACATGTAGCTTTATCTGCTTGTGGATAGCTTGATCCTGGCTCTCCCAAATCTGGTTCAATAGCTTTCAATTCATCAATTATAAAATCGAATAGATCAGCACGTTGAATCTGTTCTGGGAAATATTTACCAACACCGTCTGCTTCGATTGTGAATGGAGGGTTTGCAAATAGATCCATTAACCAATAGTAGGCAAAAGCTCTTAAAAATCTCGCTTCGGCACGATATTTAACAACAGCAGGATCAGTATTCCCTGCAGTAACATTTAAAAAGTCATTTGCATAAGTAACACTTAAGCTTAAGCGTTGATAAACTGCAGTTAAGAATGGATTTTGAGCACTCCATGTTTGAGTATTCAAATCAGAAATACCAACATCACCCCAGGCATTAATTCCTTCGTCAGTAGTAATGGTTTGCAAGTTCCAAAGAGCTCTCATTGTAATAAAGAAACCATCATCACTTGAAGAGATATCTGCATCACCATCACCTTGGCCAGAAATGATAAAACTTGCATACAATTTGGCCAAAGTTTGTTCCATATATGCCGGATCGTCGCCAAGATTACCTGCCAAAATTTTATTTGGATCAGTTGGCTTCACATCCAAATCATTTACGCAAGATGTATACACCATTGCAGTGATTAGGATACTGAATATTATATATATTTTCTTCATCTTTTGTATTTTAGAACGTTAAGTTTACACCCATTGTAAATGTGCGTGGTCTAGGATAAAAGTTATCATCAACTCCGCCATCAACTTCAGGATCAAGACCATCATATTTTGTAATTGTAAATACATTCTGAACGGTAAAACTTACCCTTGCATTAATATCTTTTCCTGCAAATTTATCAAAAGTGTATCCAGCACTAAGATTATCCATTTTCAAGAATGATGCATTCTGGATAAAATAATCAGAAGTAAATTGACGTTTAACAAAATTCGTTTCGCCCAAATAGGTTGGCATATTTTTCCAGTAACCGATTTGTTGCATTTGATCATATGACGCACCTGCTGCTACTTGGTTTAAAACGTAGTTGCCAATGTTAGCACGCAAGGATGTTGACATATCAAATTTCTTGTAATTGAAACGAGCAGAGATACCAAAGATATCTTCAGGAGTAGGATTGTGATAGATGTACTTGTTAGCGTTATCTCCACTAATCACACCACCATTACCAGCTAAATCATCATAAAGTCCTTCAATCGGCTTACCATTAGCGTCATAAACTTGAGAATTTACAAAGAATGAATGTGCAGCTTCACCAACTCTAGTGATTTGTCTAACACCTGTCATACCTCCACCTTCAGTAACACCAATGTATTCAGGATCATCTGTTAGTAGTAATTTAGTTAGTTTATTCTCGTTGTGTGTGTAATTCAGTCCAATATTTAAAGACATATCTGGAGTAGAAATTGCAACAACGTTTAATGAAACTTCAATACCTTTGTTTTCAAGACTACCAACATTAGTATATAATCTATTAGAGAAATTACTTCCACTAGGAATAGTTACATTATTTAATAGATTTTTTGTTTCTCTAAAATAGTAATCGATTGTACCATTAATACGATTATTTAAAAAACCAAAATCAACAGCTATATTCTGAGTTGTAGTTTCTTCCCATTTAATATCAGGATCATACGTGTTTGGTCTTAACGTAGGAATGAATGAACCATTAATTGGGTAGTAGTAACCTTGTTGAGATGTAATGTATTGTGCTTGATAAGGATAATCATTATCCGAGATATCTTGCTGACCTGTAATACCCCAACCTAATCTTAGCTTAAGATTAGAAACAACATCTACATCTTTTAGGAACGATTCTTCATGCATTTTCCAAGCAAATGCAGCAGAAGGGAAAAATCCCCAACGGTTATCTTCAGAAAATCTTGAAGATCCATCATATCTAAATGTTCCTGTAAAAAGATATTTATTCATTAAGGCATAGTTCATACGACCAAAGAATGAAACAAGGTAATTTTCGGTTTCAGAAGCTGTATCATTATCAACCTGTAATGGGTGATCAGCATCTTCTATTGATCTTGTGTAGTTAGTATCTTCTCTTTCAAAATGCTGCCATGAATATCCTGCAGTTACATCTAATCTGTGATCTGTATTGAATTCTTTTTTGTAGTTCAAATAGAAATCAAGAAGATTGTTCTTATTCTTGGCAGTATAATCACTTAACTTACCCCAAGCAGAAGGAACCAAAGTTGACGGTGAAGTTGTTGGACGATTATTCTGTCCATCACTTTTAGCATAGTCAGTAGCAAGGTTTAAATTAGCTTGCATCCCTGTTACGAAAGGAAGCGTGTAATTTAATTTCAGGTTTCCAACAAATCGATATACGTCAGCTTTGTTATTTACAGCCTTAGCTTGTTCTACCGGATTTGGTGTACCAAGGTTAGCACCATAATTTTGCCACTGGTAATAACCATCTGAGTTTGTGTTACCATCTTTGATAGGTTGCGTTGGATCCATTGAAATTGCAGAACCAATTGCTCCATCATCACCAAAATTATTATTGGTCATCATGAACTTAGCATTCATGTTTACCTTAAGAGCATCATTAAAAAAGCTAGGGTTTAAATTTAAGGTTCCAGTGGTTCTTTGCATTTCAGAAGTTTGCAAAATACCATTTTGATCTGTATATCCTAAAGAAACACGATAAGGAAGGTTTTTCTTCGATCCTGAAAAAGCTAAATTATGATCGTGAGATATCGCTGTACGGAAGATTTCTTTCTGCCAGTCAGTATTTTCAGTTCCTAATTTGTCATAATTTACAGCATCGTATAGATTTCTGTTCTCATTGGCAATTTTTCTTACCTGATCACCAGAAAAAACATCGATATAATCAATTGCTGAGGCAACAGAAACACTTCCACTGTAGTTTACTTTTAAAGGAGATCCTTTTTTACCTTTTTTAGTTGTAATAAGAATGACACCATTGGAAGCACGAGATCCGTAAATTGCTGTCGATGATGCATCTTTTAATACGGTAAATGTTTCAATGTCATTTGGATTGATGAATGATAGAGCATTTGAACTACCACTTACATTGTTTCCAACACTTTCAATTGGCATTCCATCAACAATAATTAATGGATCATTTGATGCATTGAAAGAAGAACCTCCACGAATACGAATTGTAGATCCAGAACCAGGAGCACCACCAGCTGAAGTAATAACAACTCCGGCAGATTTACCTACTAAAAGATCTTGTGGTGAGGTAATGTTACCTTTATTAAAATCTTTTGAAGAAACGCTTGAAACAGAACCGGTCTTGTCTTCTTTTTTAACGGTACCGTAACCGATCACAACTACTTCTGAAAGATTTTCGGTTTCAACACTCAATATAATATTGATTTGAGTTTGGTTACCAACTAATACTTCTTGAGGACGATATCCTACAAAGGAGTAAATTATTGTAGCGTTGGCATCTACAGAGATAGTAAATTTACCATCGATATCAGTACTTGTTCCTACTGTTGTTCCTTTTACAACTATGGAAACACCAGGGATTCCCATGCCATCGTTTGCATCGGTAACTGTACCAGTAACTGTTTTTTCCTGTGCTTGCGAAATGGTAATTGAGCATACCAAAACTAACAGGAGAAGCAGCTTTCTGAACATACTAATGTTAAGTTTCATAAATTTAAAATTTAAGATAAATAAGAAGTTAGTTAATGATTAAGGTTTTTTGGTTGTTACTATATGAACTCGCATTTCCGACCTGGGTTCTTCCTTTTTAACAAACCAATATGACCTTAATCTTAAGTTAGCCTTAATTGTTTTATGCCCTAAAGTTAAAGAATGTGAAATTGTTCGATTAATTGATTAATAATTAACGAGTTTAAAATCGTCGCAAACGTCACCGCAAACGTTTGATATTTAAAAATACAAATACGTTAATATGATGTAAATAAAATATGCTACAGCCCATTGAATTGTTTAATTTTTCCTATATTTACAATGCTTTCAGTAGTTGATGAGATACTGTCTATCATGTTTTGAATCATATTGTTGAGTTAGTATAGTTTGTATGTTCTTATCTATTAAATTAAGACTTTTTTATGAGAAGCGGGCAGGTAACGATTAAAGATATTGCAAAAGAATTAGGTATTTCAGCTTCAACAGTTTCAAGAGCTTTAAAAGATCATCCTGATATTAGTGTAAAAACTAAGGAAGCGGTAAATGCATTAGCAAAAGCTTGGAATTATAAGCCTAATGCAGTTGCCTTAAGCTTAAGGAGTAGTAAGAGTAATGTTATTGGTGTTATTATCCCCGAAATTGTTCACCATTTCTTTTCGTCTGTTATCAGTGGTATTGAGAAAATTGCTCACGATGCTGGTTATAATGTAATGATTTTTCAATCGAATGAATCTTTTAAACGAGAACTAGATAATGCACAAGCCTTGTTGTCTAGCCGGGTAGATGGTGTTTTGGTTTCAATGTCAAAAGAAACAAAGGATTTTGATCATTTTAGAGAGTTAAGAAGTAACGGGATACCCATTGTGTTTTTTGATCGTATTTGTAATGAATTATCATCAGATAATGTGATTGTTGATGATTTTGCGGGAGCTTTTTCCGCAGTGCAACATCTTATAGATACGGGCTGTAAACGTATTGCTCATTTATCAGCGCCACAGCATATGTTATTAGGGCAAAATAGACAAAAAGGATACAGGCAAGCTTTGGTAAAGAACAAATTACCTTTTGTCGAAGACTTGGTAATCAAATGTGATAGTTTTGATGAGGCCATCATTAAGACTCCTGACCTACTAAATATGGCGGAGCCACCAGATGCAATTTTTGCTGTAAATGAAATGACCGCAGCAGGTGCATTGTCGGTAATTAAGAAATTTGGCTTAAAAGTGCCTGAAGATATTTCGATTATTGGTTTTACTGATGGTTTAGTTTCTCGAGTAACTGATCCTGCATTGACAACACTGGAGCAGCATGGTCATGAAGTAGGATTAAAAGCAACAGAATTGTTAGTTGACCGAATAGTCGAGGGGAATATGGATTACGAACCTGTCACAAAGGTTGTGAAAACGAACTTAATTGTACGTGAATCTACTAAGCGTATATAATATTATATAGGAAGATATTTTTAGAGCTGCTTTATTGCAGCTTTTTTTATGCCTTTTTGATACTTGATTGCCAATTTTGATGATGAAATTAGCTTTGTTTGAATAAAAAATGCATTTTTTTTGAAATTTATTGCAAACGTTTGATATAGGTTGTCTAGCCTTATTTTATTGAGTTTCGTGCATTGGTGTGACTTCAATGTTTTGACTAAATGTAATTTTTTCTCTAATTTTGAATCCAGAGGGAAACCTCTATTCCGACTATATTATAATAATTACTTCCTTTATTATTGATCTCGTTTCCAGATAGAATGATGGAAATGCAGCAGATCTAATATTCATTTAACACAAGTTTGGTGTTAAATGCTTAAGTTAGTCTTATTTAATGCAGATCAAATTGATTTGTACTTAGATCTAAATTCCAAAATTATATCTTCATAATTAGTTTGTTTTGATACAGCAATGCAGATTGTATTGTTTTGAATCAATTCAAGCAATGGTATTGTAATTAAAACGTCAATCATTTTTTTTGAAAGACAAAATCAACGATCAATGAATAAACAACCTCGTTTAAATTTTTGGCAGATCTGGAATTTAAGTTTCGGCTTTTTAGGTGTGCAATTTGGTTTTGCATTACAAAATGCCAATGCCAGTAGAATTCTGTCGAATTTAGGTGCTGATTTGCACTCATTGTCATTATTTTGGTTAGTTGCCCCAGTTATGGGGCTGTTAATACAGCCTGTTGTTGGTGCAGCTAGTGATAAAACTTGGAATCGATTTGGTAGAAGATCACCTTATATTTTAGGTGGTGCAATTTTATCAATGATAGCAATGTTTTTTATGCCTAATGCTCCCTATGTAATTTCTGCAGGAGGAGTAGGTGCCCTAATATTTGGTGCTTTAATGCTAGCAGTAATGGATGGTTCATTTAATGTAACCTTTCAACCATTTAGAGCACTTGTGGCTGATATGACGCCTGAAGAGCAAAGAAATGTAGGCTATTCAATCCAAAGTTTTCTAATTAATGTTGGTGCTGTAATTGGTTCGGCATTGCCTTTTTTACTGACTTGGATGGGGGTACAAAATAATGCTCCAGCTGGTGAGGTTGCGCCCTCAGTAATTTGGTCATTCTACTTAGGAGGTTCAATATTACTGTTGAGTGTATTAGTGACTGTATTTAAAACTAAAGAATATCCTCCGGAGAAATTTGAAGCCTATAATAATATTACGGCTGAGGATAAAGAAAAGAAAGAAAGCTTTTTCTACTTGTTAAGAAATATGCCGAAAACAATGAAGCAATTGGCTGTTGTTCAATTATTCTCTTGGTTTCCTCTTTTCTTGATGTGGGTTTACGCAACGCCTGCTTTTGCGCAACATTATTGGAATACACCAATTGGTGATGCAGGATCTCCTGCTTATAATGAAGCTGCTAACTGGGTAGGACTGTGTTTCGCAGCTTACAGTTTATTTGCTGCTCTGTTTTCAGTGGCAATGCCTTCTTTAATTCGTAAGACCAGCCGAAAATTTGTGTATGCAATTGCACTTCTATCTGGAGGTATTGGATTCATTTCTACTTATTTATTTCATGATCCTAATATGTTATTTGTTTCAATGATAGGAATTGGAGTAGCATGGGCAGCAATTTTAGCAATGCCATATGCCATTCTATCTGGTTCATTGCCTGCAAAACGTATGGGGATTTATATGGGCTTATTCAACTTAACGGTTGTAATTCCACAAATTGTAAGTGGTCTGTTTGGTGGATCTATTTTAAAAATATTCTTCCATGAACAAGCAATTTACATTTTAGTACTTGCTGGTGTCATGATGATGCTTGGTGCAGTTTCTGTATTTTTTATCAAAGCAGAAGAAACTTCAAATTCATAATTATTAAAGAACCGATGGAAAAGATTAGTGCATGTATTTTTGATTTAGATGGTGTTGTTGTCGATACAGCAAAATACCACTATATAGCTTGGAAAAGCTTGGCCAATGGTTTAGGCTTCGATTTTACAGAGGAAGATAATGAGCGTTTAAAAGGTGTAAGCCGAATGCGTTCTCTCGAAATTCTTATGGAAATTGGAGGAGTTGATCTTGATGAAGAGACTCAATTGAAACTAGCAGCTAAAAAGAATGAGGAATATTTAGAATACATTCTTAAGATGACGCCTGAAGAAATTCTTCCAGGTGTAAAAGATTTTTTTGAGGACTTAAAGGCAAAAGGTATTAAGATTGCTTTAGGTTCTGCAAGCAAGAATGCCATGACCATTCTTGAACAACTAAAATTGACATCATATTTCGATGCTATCGTTGATGGAACTCATGTTAGCAAAGCAAAACCAGACCCTGAAGTATTTCTTAAGGGAGCGGAACTTTTAAATTCTGAACCTGCCAACTGTGTGGTGTTTGAGGATGCTGAAGCGGGGGTTGAAGCTGCTATAAATGGCGGAATGCGATGTGTTGGGATAGGTTCTCCTGATGTTTTGAATAAAGCCAATTTTGTAGTTCCTGGATTTGTTGGGTTCTCTATGGCTCAATTAAACTTTTAAGATCCGAGGTAGATTATTTAAAGAAAATCAATCATGAACGAGTATTTAAAGCATGATGAGTGGTGCATTATAGAGGAAGGATTTAATCCTGAAAACCACCAGTCATCTGAAAGTATATTTAGTCTTGGTAATGGAAATATGGGCCAACGAGCTATGTTCGAGGAAGCATATTCTGGCAAGACTCTACAAGGAACTTACATTGCCGGTGTTTATTATCCAGATAAAACTCGTGTAGGTTGGTGGAAAAATGGTTACCCTGAGTATTTTGCTAAGGTATTAAATGCACCAAACTGGATTGGTATCGACGTTAAAATAAACGGAGAGATGCTTGATTTAGCAAAATGTAAGCTTAGCGAATTTGTTCGTACACTTAATATGAAAGAAGGTGTTTTGAAACGTTCTTTCATTGCAACTATGAGCAATGGTAATCAAGTAAAAGTAGAAGGTAAACGATTCTTAAGTATTGTGACTTCAGAAGTAGGAGTGATTCGTTACTCTGTTACGGCTTTAAATTTTGATGGTAAAATTAGTTTCAATTCTTATATCGATGCCGATGTTAAAAATGAAGATTCCAATTACGATGAAAAGTTTTGGGATGTCTTAAATGCCAAGTCGATAACAGGTGAAGCGTATATCACTGCTCGTACTAAAAAGTTAGATTTCCATGTTTGTATGGGGATGAAATATGACCTTTACAAAGATGATAAGAAACAAACAGTTGTTCCATCTTTAATCGAAGAGGAAAAATATGTATCCAATACTGTCGTAGTTGATATTTGCCAAGGCGAAGAAGTAGTAATTTATAAATACGCAAGTGTATTAAGCTCATTAAATCACAGCAAGACTGAGATTATGAATGATGCTGAAAAAGTTGTTAGCGAAGCGCATCAAAAAGGATATGACTCTTTATTGAATGAACATGTAGCAGCTTGGGCTGATAAATGGGCAAATAGTGATATCACAATTGAAGGTGATGTTGCTGCTCAGCAAGCGATACGATTTAATATTTTCCAGTTGAATCAAACCTATACAGGTGAGGATGAGCGATTGAATATCGGTCCTAAAGGGTTTACCGGTGAAAAATATGGTGGATCTACTTATTGGGATACAGAAGCCTACTGTGTGCCTTTCTACTTGAGTACATCTCGTCCTGAGGTAACTCGAAATCTTTTGGTTTATCGTCATAAACAATTGCAGAAAGCGATTGAAAATGCAGAGAAGCTAGGTTTTAACAGTGGAGCTGCACTTTACCCTATGGTTACCATGAATGGTGAAGAATGTCATAATGAGTGGGAAATTACCTTTGAAGAAATTCATCGTAATGGAGCGATTGCATTTGCCATTTACAATTATATCCGTCATACCGATGATAAGGCTTACTTAGCTGAATATGGTCTTGATGTTTTGGTTGGAATTTCACGTTTCTGGAGCCAAAGAGTAACTTACTCTACAGCGAAGAAGAAATATGTAATGCTTGGCGTTACCGGGCCTAATGAATATGAGAACAACGTAAACAACAACTGGTACACAAATACCATTGCTTGTTGGTGTATGTCATATACTCAAGAGGCTTTCAAATATGTGAAAGAAAGTAATCCTGTACGATACGAAGAAATCATGAAGAACTTGAACTTCGATTTCGATCAGGAAACAAGTCGCTGGAATGATATCCTTGAAAACATGCATTTCCCAATGGATGAGGAAACAGGTGTCTTCATGCAGCAAGATGGTTTTATGGATAAGGAGCAATTAACTGCTTCTGATTTAGATCCTCAGTTCCGTCCAATTAACCAGTTTTGGTCTTGGGATAGAATTCTTCGTTCATGTTTTATCAAACAAGCCGATGTTCTGCAAGGAATCTACCTGTTTGAGGAGAATTATGATATGGAAACCATTAAGAAGAATTATAACTTCTATGAGCCAAGAACACTTCATGAATCATCTTTGTCGCCATGTATCCATTCAATTTTAGCATCTAAGATTGGTGATATCGACAGTGCTTACGAAATGTATTTGAGAACGTCTCGTTTGGATCTTGATGATTACAATCGAGAAGCTCACGAAGGTTTGCATATTACAAGTATGGCTGGAACATGGATGTCTATTGTAGAAGGTTTTGGTGGTATGCGTGTGGTTAATGGACAATTAAGTCTTAAGCCACTTATTCCGGAAAAATGGAAATCATATTCCTTTAAAGTACGCTTTAGAGGAAACTTGGTAAATGTAAGAGTGTCTGAAGAAGGTGTTGGCGTTATTAATGAAGAAGGAGAAGATATCTCAATTTTTATTGTTGATGACGAATATGTAATCGAAAAATCAAGCAGTTTGGTGATCGAACACGCTTAATTTATAAATAAAATAATTCAGGATAGGAGTGTATCTCTTATCCTGATTTTTATAATGACCTAATCTAATTGTATGAGAGCTTATTTGATTTCTTTTCTTTTTATTTCATTCTTTAGTTTAAACTGTTTTTCTAAAGATCTAAAAATTGAAAAGGTAGAACCAATGTTTTGGTGGGTGGATATGAAGAATCCGAGCTTACAGCTTTTGATTCATGGAGATAATATTTCAGAGTACGATGTAAGTGTTAATTACGCTGGTGTTAGGATAGATGACATTATAAAAACAGATATGCCCAATTATTTGTTTGTTAATCTAATGATCAAGCAAGGAACTAAGGCAGGGCATTTTGATATCAATTTTTCTTTGGATGGTAAAACGAAGGCGAGTTATCAATATGAATTAAAAGAAAGAAGAGAAAATTCGGCTAAACGTATTGGATTTAACGAATCAGATGTGATGTATTTGTTAATGCCGGATCGTTTCGCAAATGGTAATCCCAACAATGATTCAGTTGAAAAGTTAACAGATAAATTTGATCGTGAAAACCCGGATGGGCGTCACGGAGGAGATATTCAAGGGATGATTAATCACCTTGATTATTTAAAAGAATTGGGTGTTACTGCAATTTGGAGTACACCATTAATGGAAGACAACCAACCTACGGTGTCTTACCACACTTATGCTATTACAGATTATTACCATATCGATGCGCGTTATGGAAACAACGATGATTATGCCCGTTTATCGGCAGAAGCTAAAAAGCGTGGAATTAAAATTGTAATGGACGTTGTTACCAACCATTGTGGATCAGCCCACTGGTGGATGAATGATTTACCTACAAAAGACTGGGTACATACTTTCCCTGAGTATACCAACTCAAATCATCGTAAGAGTACAACCAATGATCCTTATGTTTCGAAAACAGATTACGATAAGAATTTTAATGGTTGGTTTGATACGAGTATGCCAGACTTGAACCAAAAGAATGATTTTCTAGTAACTTATTTTGCTCAAAATACGATCTGGTGGATTGAATATGCTGATTTAGGTGGGATTAGAATTGATACTTATCCATATAACGATAAGCATGGAATGGCTGTTATTTGTAAATCAATAATGGATGAGTACCCTAATATGAATATTGTTGGTGAATCTTGGTTAGAAACGCCGGCTGAAATTGCATACTGGCAAAAGGGCTCTCTTAATCATGATGGCTTTAACTCTGAATTGCCATCGGTGATGGATTTCTCACTGTTCTTTGCTATGCCAAAAGCTTTTAACGAAAAGGAAGGTTGGAGCGAAGGTTTAATTCGTCTTTACAATTCTTTGGCGCTTGATTATCTATATGCTGATCCATATAATCTTTTGATTTTCGCTGAAAACCACGATACAGACCATATCATGTCCACTTTTGAAGGTGATATTGATAAGTACAAGCAGTTAATGACTTTTCTTGCAACAACACGTGGTATTCCACAGCTGTATGTTGGAACGGAAATTCTTTTGGAAGGAAAAAAGAGCGATGGAGATGGCGTGATGAGAATTGATTTCCCAGGAGGATGGGAAGGTGACGAACGAAATGCATTTACAGCAGAAGGCAGAACCGAAAAAGAGAATGAAGCTTTTGATTTTCTAAAGAATTTATTGAATTGGAGAAAAGAAAATCCGGTAATCCACACAGGAAAACTGATGCATTATATTCCTGAGCATAACACTTACGTCTATTTCCGAAGTAATGAGGATAAAACGGTAATGGTAGTGATTAATAAGAATGAAAAGGAACAAGATTTAAAGCTTAATAGGTTCGAAGAAAGTATGAAGCAATTTTCATCAGGAACAGATGTTCTTAGCGGGAAAACTTATGATTTCTCGAACGGAAGTATTTCTTTGGCTCCTAACACATCAGTAATTTTAGAATTAAAATAAATGTGATCTGGCGATCACAAGAACTATCAATCTCTGAAGATGACGAATAAAATTGCCTTGTTTTTTTCTGTATTTCTGTTTGCAGTACTTGCTTCTTTTTCAGCATTTGCGCAAAACAGTCAGCGAGTATATCAATCTCATAAATTGAGTGAAGAAAAGTTGGAAGTAATGACCAATGAAGGAAATTACGAAATAAAATTCTACAATGATCAGATTGTAGAAACTGCCTTTATCCCGAAAGGGGAAATGGGAATAGGAAAATCGCATGCAGTTGTTTTGGAGACTTGCACAGGTAGTTCGAACTTGATTGAGAATGAGAAAAGCATCGTTTATACTTCGAAAGGTATTTCGGTTGCGATTTCAAAATTGCCTTTTAACATCAGCTATAGCTATAAAGGAAATGAATTAATTTCTGAAAAAAATGGATATGTAAAAACAGATTCTACCGAAAATATCGATTTTACAATTGAAAAAGATGAAGTGCTATTTGGTGGTGGTGCTCGTGTTTTGGGCATGAACAGAAGAGGAAATAGATTGCAATTATACAATAGAGCTCACTATGGCTACGGTACCAGATCTGAATTGATGAATTACACCATGCCATTGGTGATCTCTTCTAAAAAATACGCGGTTCATTTTGATAATGCACCGATTGGCTATCTGGATTTGGATAGCGAAAATACCAATACACTGCGATACGAAAGTATTAGTGGTCGAAAAGTTTATCAGATTGTTGTTGGAGATACTTGGGAAGATTTTACTTATGAATTTTCGAATTTAACTGGACGTCAGCCAATGTTGCCACGTTGGAGTTTTGGCAATTTTTCTAGTCGTTTTGGCTATCATTCGCAAAAAGAAACAGTCGAAACAATCGATCAGTTTCTGAAAGATTCCATTCCTGTTGATGCGATAATTCTGGACCTATTTTGGTTTGGAAAAGAGATGAAAGGTGAGATGGGGAATTTGGCTTTTGAACAAGATTCATTTCCAAACCCAGAGAAAATGATTGCCGATTTGGACGCTAAAGGAGTAAAGACAATCCTGATTACTGAGCCTTTTGTTCTAACCACATCAAAACGATGGGATGAGGCTGTAAAAGAAGAAGTTTTAGGAACCGATTCAATTGGAAATCCTTATACCTACGATTTTTATTTTGGGAATACAGGTTTGATTGATGTGTTTAAGCCAAAAGCTATTAGTTGGTTTTGGAATATTTACAAAGGATTAGCCAACAAAGGCGTTGCTGGTTGGTGGGGCGATTTAGGAGAGCCAGAGGTTCATCCAACAGAGTTGAAGCATGTGAATGGTTCGGCCGATGAGGTGCATAATATTTACGGTCATTATTGGGCAAAAATGGTTTTCGAAGGATATCAAAAAGATTTCCCTAATCAGCGTCCGTTTATTTTAATGAGAGCAGGAGCGGTAGGCTCGCAGCGTTATGGAATGGTTCCATGGACAGGTGATGTAAGTCGCTCGTGGGATGGATTGAAGCCACAAACGGAGATTTCCTTGCAAATGGGCTTACAAGGAATTCCTTACATGCATTCGGATTTGGGCGGTTTTGCAGGAGATAATTTAGATGATGAATTGTATACTCGTTGGTTGCAGTATGGTGTTTTTCAACCAATATTTCGACCACATGCACAAGAAGAAGTGCCATCGGAACCTGTGTTTCGCGAACCGAAAACCAAAGCATTAGCAAAGAAATCTATCGAATTGAGATATCAGTTAATGCCTTACAATTATTCGATTGCATTCGACAATAACCAGACGGGAATGCCTTTAATGCGTCCTCTGTTTTTCGAAGAGCAAGACAACAAAGAATTACTGCCTATTTCGGATACATACCTTTGGGGAGATGCTTTTTTAGTGTCGACCATTACGGATGCAGGATTGAAAGAAAAAGAAGTGTATATGCCTGCTAATTCGGTATGGTTCGATTTTGTGTCGGAGAAGAAATATGAAGGCGGCAAAAGCTATACGATTCAAACAAGAGAAGATCAGCTTCCTGTATTTGTACGTGGAGGTTCTTTTATTCCAATGATGAATGGAATGCTAAATACAAGAGCTTATTCACTTAATAATTTGGAACTGCATTACTATCACAACAAATCAATTGTTGAAAGTAAAGGTCATTTGTATAATGATGATGGAGAAACGCCTAATGCTTTTGAAAAAGGACAGTATGAATTGCTAAATTTTGTGTCAGAGACATCTAATTCGAAATTGAATTTAGCGCTTACTACAGAAATGGGTAAGGCTTTCAAAGCAAGTGAAAAAGTGATTAATTGGGTAATTCATAACATTCGTAAGGAGCCTAAAAAAGTATTTTTAGGAAAGAAAAAGATAGAATTTACTTGGAGTAAAAAATCAAATACAATCCACTTTAGAGCTAAAGTAGGAGCAGACGGAAATCAATTTATCACCATAAAACTAGCCAAATAATGAAAAGATTAGGATTTAGCCTATACGTAGCTTTGCTGATATTATTATCAGCATGTGCAACATCGGAAAAGGAAGTGGCAGAAAAAGACAAGCCATTTGTGTGGGAAGGAGCTAACTTGTACTTCTTATTAACTGACCGTTTTAACAATGGAACAACAGATAATGATGTAAACTTTGAGCGTGAATTACCAACTGGGAAATTAAGAGGTTTCGAAGGTGGAGATATTAAAGGAATTACCCAGAAAATAAGAGAAGGATACTTTACGGATTTAGGTATTAATGCCATTTGGTTTACGCCAATTACTGAGCAAATTCATGGATCGGTTGACGAAGGAACTGGAAATACTTATGGTTTTCATGGGTATTGGGCAAAAGATTGGACTGCTTTAGATCCAAATTTCGGAACAATGGACGACTTGGCTGAATTAGTAGCAGTAGCCCATTCGAGAGGAATTCGCATTGTGATGGATGCAGTAATTAATCATACAGGACCAGCAACAGAAAAAGATCCTGCTTGGGAAGAAGGATGGGTACGAACAGGTCCAACTTGCACTTATCAAAACTTTAAAACAACTGCAGAGTGTACTTTAACAGATAATTTACCAGACATTAAAACAGAAAGTACTCTAGAAGTAACTGTGCCTAAAAGTTTAGCTGAGAAGTGGAAAAACGAAGGAAGATATGAGCAAGAAATGAAAGAATTAGATGAATTCTTTGCTCGTACAGGATATCCGCGTACGCCAAAATACCATATGATTAAATGGTTGTGCGATTACATTATCGAATTTGGTATTGATGGTTATCGTGCAGATACAGTAAAGCATACGGAAGAATCGGTTTGGGGAGATTTTCGTAAAGAGTGCGAATATGCATTCCAATTGTGGAAGAAAAACAATCCTGAAAAAGTGTTGGATGATAATGAATTCTACTCGGTTGCAGAAATATATGGATACAATATTAGTCATAAATTTGCTTACAGTTTTGGCGATAAACAAGTAAATTATTATGCAAATGGCTTTACTGATTTGATCAATTTTGAATTTAAATACAATGCACAAAATTCATATGAAGAATTGTTCTCGAATTATTCTGAAATCCTTCAAGGTGATTTAAAAGGTCATGGGATACTAAATTATTTGACTTCGCATGACGATGGATCTCCATTCGATGCCAAAAGAGAAAGAAGTTTCGAATCAGCAAATAAATTGTTGTTGTGCCCAGGAACTTCTCAAGTGTACTATGGCGATGAGTCAGCTCGTCCATTAGTAATTGAAGGAACTGTTGGCGATGCAACGCTACGTTCGTTCATGAATTGGGAGCAAATTGTAAGCGATAAAAATACACAAACTGTTTTGAACCATTGGCAAAAGTTAGGTCAGTTTCGAAGAGATCATCCAGCTGTGGGAGCAGGAGTTCATAAGATGCTTTCGGAAACTCCATATGTTTTTAGTAGAACTTATAACAACATGGAATTGCAAGATCAGGTTTTTGTTGGTTTGGATTTACCAATAGGGAAAAAGGAATTGACAATTGAAGGCTTGGAGAACGGAACAAAATTGCATGATGCTTATTCTGGGGAGATTGTAAAGGTGAAAAACGGAAAAGTAAGTTTCGATACAGAATTTGATATTGTATTATTAGAACTCTTGTAAAATCTAGGATATAACCCTAAACCCCTAAAAGGGTAAAGAGTTAATACAGAACACACAAACTAATCATCTAAATAAATAGCAATGAAGAAATTGAATCAGATTGTTTTGGGTATGGCTGTTTTAGCAGGAATGCTTGCTGGCTGCCAAAACAAACCAGCAGCGAAAGCTGTTGCTGAAGAAATGAAAACTGAAAAGCCTTTAGAATGGAGCCGTAATGCCAATATTTACGAGGTGAACATTCGTCAATATACACCAGAAGGAACGCTTAATGCTTTCGCCAAACATATGCCTCGCTTAAAGGAAATGGGCGTGGATATTCTTTGGTTAATGCCGGTTTATCCTATTTCGGAGAAGAACCGTAAAGGAAGCATGGGATCGTATTACGCTGTTGCAGACTATCAAGCTGTGAATCCGGAGTTTGGTACTATGGACGATTTGAAAAGTTTGGTAAAGCAAGCTCACGATATGGGTATGAAAGTGATTCTCGACTGGGTGGCTAACCATACAGGTTGGGATAATATAATCATGAAAGATCATAAAGACTGGTACACTCAGAACGAAAAGGGTGAGATTGTAATTCCTGAAGGAACAGACTGGAGCGATACGGCTGATTTGAACTACGAGAATCAGGAAATGCGTAAGTATATGATCGAATCCTTAAAGTTTTGGTTGACCAATGCCGATGTTGACGGATTCCGTTGCGATGTTGCAGGAATGGTTCCTACCGATTTTTGGGAAGCGGCTCGTAAAGAACTGGACGCTGTGAAGCCTGTATTCATGCTGGCCGAAGATGGCGGACATGAGCTATTGGAAAATGCCTTTGACATGGGATATGGATGGGATTTTCACCATATTATGAACGATGTGGTAAAAGGAAAGAAAACAGCCAACGATATGGAAGCTTTCTTTACGAAGATCGATACCGTTTTCCCTGCTGACTCATACCTTATGAATTTCATTACCAACCACGACGAGAATTCGTGGAATGGCACTATAGAAGAGCGAATGGGCGAAGGTGGTAAAGCATTTGCCGTACTAACCTTCACTATGCCGGGTATGCCATTAATTTACAGTGGACAAGAAGCTGGTATGAACAAGCGTTTGAAGTTCTTTGAGAAAGATGAGATTGATTGGAGCAATGAAACCCTTGCACCTTTCTACAAGCAATTATTGTCTTTAAAGAGCTCAAATAAGGCATTGCAAAATGGTATAAAAGGTGGAAAGATTGTACGAATTCCATCGGATAAAAATGAAGCAGTTTATGCCTTTACTCGTGAGGCAGAAGGAAACAAAGTTATTGTGATTTTGAACCTGGGCAAAGAGCCAGTTAAAGCGACATTGGAAATGGATGCAAATGCAGGCAACTATGCTTGTTATAAAGATGGAAACAAACACGATTTGGCTGCTAAGCTTGCAGTAGATATGAAAGCTTGGGAGTATAGAGTATACGTGAAGTAGTAAAACCGATTTCCGTTTGTTCGGAAAACCAATATCCCAATGAAAGGCCGCTTTTTAGCGGCTTTTCTATTTTAGAGATTATTTGTGACTTAAGTAATGGAGTTTTCTTCCAGAGTGCTAATAACCGTTGTTTTGTAGTTTCTGCCAATTGGAATTTGATTGTTGTTTATTCCAATAATTGTTGAAGAATAAGTCTCAATTTTATTGATCGCGATAACAAATGATCTATGAACTCTTAAAAAGTTGCTTTCTGGCAGTTTCTCTTGAATGTTGGTGATGGTATTAAGGGTTACAATTTCTTTGTCATTTTCCAGATAAATTGACACGTAGTTTCTTTGACTCTCAATGAAAAGGATCTCGTGAAGAAAGACTTTAACCATTTTCTTATCCGATTTAACAAAAATGAATGGTTGATCTGTTAAGATTGATTCCTTTTTCTCCGTGATTTGATAATCATGTTTTTTAAGCTTGAAATATCTATTGACAGCCTTAATAAACCTTCCAAATGGAATAGGCTTAATTAAGTAATCCAAGGCTTCTAATTCAAAACCTTCAACAGCAAATTCTGAGTAGGCTGTTGTGAAAATAACGGTTGGTGGATTAGAAATATTCTTGAGCAATTGAATTCCAGTTAAACCTGGCATTTGGATATCCAGAAATAACAAATCAATTTGTTTTGTATTTAAAATAGACAAAGCTTCCACGGCACTTTTGCATTTGCCCTCTAGCTGTAAATAATCAATTCGATTAATATATTCTTCAATTACATCTTGAGCTAAATCTTCATCATCAACGATTAAACATTTTATATTCATTGCAACTTCAAATTTAAATGCACATTATACGATTCCTCAGTCGACTCAATTTTTAAATCATGACTTTCAGGGTAAATTAAAGATAACCTCCTTTTTACAGTTTGCAAACCAATACCACCTACAATTGAATCCTGATCTGAACTTGAATCAGGCACACTATTTTCTATTTTAAGAACTAAATTCTTATTCTTAAGACCAATTTCAATCGTAATCCAAGCTTGTCCATCAAATCCTTTCGTACTATGCTTAAAGGCGTTTTCTATAAATGGTAGAATAATCATAGGAGCAATACGATTTGTGCTGATATCTCCCCAAATGTTTAAGCTCAAATCTATTCGATTGCCATAACGAATTTTTTCCAAGTCCAAATAGCTTTTTATACAATCAATCTCCTTCGTTAAATCTACTCGGGTAGAAGTGGTTTCGTAAAGCATGTATCGTAATAAGTCCGATAGTTTTAGAATTACATCTAAGGATTGATCTGATTTTTTTAAGATTAAGGAGTACAAGCTATTTAGAGTATTAAACAGAAAATGTGGCTGTACCTGATTTTTTAAAAAGATCAATTCAGCTTCTAATTTTTCTCGCTGAAGTATTTGTTCGTGCTGTTGAATTTTCGCCAAATATTCCATTGTTTTCACAGTCATGGGTAACATTAAAACCGAACCTAAATTAACTGCACTTCTCACAATTTGAGAAAATGAGAAGGTTGGAGCTTTTTCCCAATTAGGAAAAAAGTACTCTACAATAACCAGATTATCAATTATGCGTTGAAGAATGGCTGTGAAAGAAACAATTAAGACAAAAGCACAAAGAAAAAGCCATACTTTTCTTTTAAACAATAGTCGTGGATAGAGGTAATAAATGACAGTATAAACCAAAAAGATTTTAACAGGTAAATTAATCAGTTCTACCTTAATGGTTTTAAGATAATTTGCATCGTAAGTTCCCCATGCGTAAGCAAAGAATAGCACAAAAAGAATCCAATAAGATAGGTGTTGTACAGCTCTATTATTAATAATATAGGAAAGCCATTTGTTATCGGATGTTATGATTTGCATTTGTGAGCAGATAAAATTGGTAATATACATATGTAAGGGATTTTAGTGCATTTTGCAAATTATAGCACGGTTTAAACTTGCCGAAAGGATGGATTAATGCTTTGCAAGGACGAAATACGTTTAAAGGAATCACTGGGATTCCATAAATATCCATCATTACGCTTGAAATATTATCTAGATTATTAGAACTTGAAGAGGAAATAGTGGGTTTTTGGAAGGATTTAATACGATCATTCGTACGAATTACATTCTTTTAGATACCAACAACCGATCGTTAAGGATACTTGTAAGCCTTAAAATTATTTGTTCTTCTGAATAGTTTATAATATTGTTTGTAGATCTTATTTGTTGATTTTAAAATAATTATGGATATGAGAAAATTAGGAATGATCACACTGTTATTATTTATAGGCTTTATAGGCAATTCACAGAATAAAGGAAATGTGATTGGTACCATTGATGAATACCCAGATTTTCAATCGAAGTATGTCACCATGCGTAATGTTGACGTTTGGTTGCCTGAAGGTTATTCTGAGACACATAAATATTCCGTTTTGTACATGCACGATGGACAGATGTTATATGATCCTGAAAAATCATGGAATAAGCAAGCTTGGGATGTCGATAATGTTGCCACAGAATTATTAAAAGCTAATAAGATAAAGGATTTTATAGTTGTTGGTATTTGGAATGGTGGGCAAACAAGGCATATCGATTATTTTCCGCAAAAACCGTTTGAAGATTTATCGCAAACCGAAAAGGATACTGTAAATGCTCAGTTGAAAAGATCGAGTAGGACAAATGAGATTTTTAAACCTGTATCCGACAATTATCTTAAATTTATTGTAAAAGAATTAAAACCGTTCATCGATAAAAAGTATTCCGTACATACCAAGAAGGAAAATACTTTTATAATGGGAAGTAGCATGGGCGGATTGATATCCATGTATGCCATTTGCGAGTATCCAAATATCTTTGGTGGGGCAGCTTGTTTGTCAACGCATTGGGTTGGAACATTTACATTGGATAATAATCCTGTGCCGAATGCATTTATTAATTATTTGAGCGAAAATTTACCAAATCCTAGAGGGCATAAAATCTACTTCGATTGTGGCGATCAAACTTTGGATGCTTTGTATCCTGCCATACAGGAAAAAGTAGATGCGGTAATGACTGCAAAAGGATACGATGATACCAATTGGATGACTAAGTTTTTTCCGGGAGAGAACCACAGTGAAAATGCTTGGAATAAAAGATTGAATATTCCCTTGGAATTCATTTTAGGAAAAAACGAAAAATAAAAATATTTACATATGAAACGATTATTACTAGTTACATTAACAGTGCTTTTATTAGGCAATGTATCTGTGTTTGCAAAGAACAAAATTGATCATTTAGAGCCCGCATTTTGGTGGGTAGGAATGAAGAATACAAACTTACAATTGTTGGTACATGGAGAGAATATAGCTGAACTACAAGCCGAAATTGATTATCCTGGAGTAAGTATTGAAAAGGTAAGTAAGGTTGAGAATCCAAACTATATGTTTATTGATTTGAAATTGAGCACAGAACTAACAGCTGGGAGTTTTGATATCCTGTTTAAAAAGGGAAAGAGAACTGTAGTAAAGTACAATTATGAACTAAAAGAGAGAAGAAAGGGATCGGCCGAACGCAAAAGCTTTACGTCTGCAGATGCAATGTATTTAATTACACCAGATCGTTTTGCTAATGGAAATCCAGATAATGATAATGTAAAAGGTTTAAGCGACGGATTGAATCGAGAGGATAAATCGGGACGCCATGGTGGAGATATTCAGGGAATGATTGACAACTTGGATTACATTTCTGATATGGGATTTACATCTATTTGGATAAATCCGTTATTAGAGAATAATCAGACCATGTCTTACCATGGTTATGCTACTACCGATTATTATAAAATTGATGAGCGATTCGGAAGTAATGAAGAATATCTGAACTTATCTAAATTAGCTGAGGAAAAAGGTATTGGAATCATTATGGATGTAATTTTGAATCACTGTGGTTCGGAACATTGGTGGATGAAGGACATGCCATCAAAAGATTGGATTAACAATGAAGGAGAATTTATTTCTTGTACTCATAAAAGAACAACCGTTCAGGATAAATATGCATCGAAAGAAGATTTGAAGCAGTTTACTGATGGATGGTTCGTAAAAGAAATGCCAGATTTGAATCAACGCAATCCGTTCATGGCAAATTACCTGATTCAGAATGCTATTTGGTGGGTTGAATACGCTAATTTATATGGAATTCGTGTGGATACTTTTCCATATTCGGATGCGGAATTTTTGAGAGAATGGGATTTGAGATTATTGGCGGAATATCCGAATTTGAATATTGTTGGGGAAGAGTGGAGTACAAACCCTACAATTGTATCTTACTGGCAAAAAGGAAAGCAGAATAAGGATGGGTATGATTCAAAATTACCAAGCCTTATGGATTTTCCAATGCAACATAAATTGGTGGAAGCATTAACTCAAGAGGATACTTGGGGAACAGGCTTAATTCGTTTGTATGAGTTGTTAGTTAATGATGTACTGTATCCAGACCCAAATAACTTGGTTATTTTTCCAGATAATCATGACATGGCTCGTATTTTCGATCAGGTAGATCGTGATTATGATCTGTATAAAATGGCGATGACTTATGTGTTGACTATGCGAGGAATCCCTCAGGTATATTATGGAACAGAGATTCTAGCGAAAAGTGATGCCGGTGGAGACCACGGATTATTACGTATCGATTTTCCTGGTGGATGGGCAGGTGATAAGGTAAATGCATTTACAGGCCAAGGCCTAGGCGAGCAAGAGAAAAATGCACAAGCCTTTTGTAAAACGATATTGAACTGGAGAAAGAATAAAGAGGTAATTCATTCAGGTAAATTAATGCATTATGCGCCAGACATGGGTTTGTATAGCTTTTTCCGATATTCTGATACTGAAAAAGTAATGGTGATTTTAAACAAGAACATCGAATCGGTAAAGTTAAATACCAAGAGATATCATGAAATGCTTGGTGGAAAATCATCTGTAAAAGATATCATCACTGGTGAGACATTTGAATTGAATGATAGCTTTGATATTCCTGCTCGTTCAACAATGATTTTAGAGGTAAATTAGAAATAGAAGTTAGTTAGATTTGAATCCCTTAACAAGTTGTTGTTGAGGGATTTTTTTGTTTGTGTATTTTTTGTTGCCTGATGATTGTTTTGTAGATTGGAAATGGATGAAGTGTACAATTTTAATAATCTGATCATGAAATTACTTATCAAATTGTTCGGGATACTAATTATTCTTGCGGGGATCTCTTTGCTTATTAAACCTGAAATTATTTTAGCTTGGATCGAAAATAATATGGAGAGCACTGCGCTTTATGTAACTGCTATTGTGGCGAGATTGGCTTTGGGTGTTTTATTTTTAGTTGTTGCTAAAGAATCATTATATCCTGCTGCAATTAAAGTTTTTGGCTACTTGTTTGTACTAGCTGCTATCATCCTTTTTTTTATAGGTCATGAAAGTTTTAAGGCATTTATCAACTCACTTATTCCACATGTAAATCCGTATGCGCCTATAGTTGGTGTGTTGGCAATAGTATTTGGTGCTTTTCTTGTTTATGCTTTTTCCAATAGAAAGAGTTGAATTAGATGAAACAAATAGAAAATAATTCCCGAGTCTGCAGCCTCGGGTTTTTTGTGCGTAAAAGCCTATCGTGCTGTTGCAGCTAGTATGAGTAGTATTGAAAAATCAAGAATGCTTTAATGCGAGTTTATTTAAGTCTTGAACTTTTATTCACGCTCCTTGTTTTGTAGATTCGTGCTGCGATGCAAAAAATACTTGTATTCGTTCGTTTCTCGATCAATAAAAAAATAGTAGTGTACCAAATGAATAAAACCAAAACTTGGCAAGAAATTGCCTCTAATTATAAAGAAGGCACAATACATACAGGTCGTGTTATCAAAATGTTTAGCTATGGCTGTTATGTTGAACTTGAGGAGGGGCTTGTAGGACTTCTTCATTTAAAGGATATGGCCTGGCTTACAACCAATTTAAAACCTATAGATTTTGTCAGTTGTGAGGACAAAATAGAAGTTATGGTTTTAGAGGTAAACGAAGAAAAAGAGTCCATTTGTTTGGGAGTAAAGCAATGCACACAAAATCCGTGGGTAGGAATAGCGGAACGATATCCGGAAGGAAAACGGGTGAAAGGGCAAGTTACTAAGGTGATCGATTATGGCTGTATGGTTCTTATTGAAGAAGGCATAGAGGGCATAGTTCATGTCTCGGAAATGGATTGGACCAATAAAAATATGCAACCTGGCCATTTAGTAAGTGTTGGTGATACGATAGAGGTGATGGTGTTGGATGTGCACGAAGCAAAACATCGAATGTCGCTCGGGTTAAAGCAATGTCTGCCAAATCCTTGGAGGCAATTTGAACAGGAATATCAGATAAATGATAGTTTAACTGGTAAGTTTGAAGCATTTTACCCCTTTGGACTTTTCGTTAAATTGGAATGGGATCTTTCGGGTATTGTTTATTCTTCCGATATGCCTAATAACTTAGAGGATTTGAAGAAAGGCGATGAGCTAAAATTAAGTGTTTTAAGTATTGATGCAGAAAGAGAACGTATTGGTTTGAAAGTAATATCAACAGAATCTTGAGAATGGTGATTTTATTTATGCATTAATGGCATCAAGTTGGTGAGTTACTTTTAGCAAGCTTTGGTAAATGAATGTTGACTGTACTAGAAAAATCCGACAAAGGAAAAGTTCTTTGTCGGATTTTTTTATATGCTTTTTAAAGTAGTTTAGTTTGCATCGCGAACCATACGTACGTAGTTGTAATATCTTTCACCACCTTCGCCTAATGGACCACCTTCGTATTTGGTATCGAAACGAACACCACCTGCACCATGAAAATCTTCACCTTCACCATTAACAGCCATGCCAAATGCAACATACCATGCGTAGTAGAACGGCTCGCCAGATGTAAAATTAGCTGATGTACCTGTCCAATAATAGCCATAATCGTCGTTGCCAGCCTCGTTAATAATTGGCGTACAGCTAAATATTGGATCGATTGCCGCACCTACATTTTCAGAATTTTCAGCACTTGGCGAGTAAGAGTAGTCAACAATTCCTTGCAGCTCTTTTACGTTTGGCATTCTCCAATCGCTATGTCCAGCTAATTCAGAAGCTTCGCAGTAAGCTAAAGCAGTTTCCCAGTTCATTGCTTCGCCATTATCAGCTTGCGCCCACATTAAACCAGAAGCACTATCTGTTATGGTGCCATCATCGTTTTTGGTGTATTTATTAATTCCATATTCGTCTCCACGAACGGCACGAACATATTTTGCTAAAGGATTTCCTGTTGGAGCAGCATTACCATCTCCAGGAGGAGGAGTTCCATCTTCTGGAGCTTCACCATCACCAGGAGCTCCATCATTGCCACCACCAACTTCACCTTCTGGCATTTCAGCAGCATAGGCTTTAATGTGACCCGTTACATGGTTTACACCGAAAGCTGATTTAGAACCACCCTCAACTGTTGAACCTACATAATAGTTGCTCGACCAAAATTGTTCGTCTTTTGAAACTTCGCCACTGGCAAGCTTAAAATAGTCGGTATCGATATATGGCCACCCAGATGAAAAATCACTAATCGAGAAAAGTTCTTTCAAGCTTGGCATTCTCCAATCGTCGTAACCACCAAGTTCCAATTCGTTACAATAATCAACCGCCTCTTGCCATGTAAATTCGTCGGTTGTTGGAATTTGCTGCCACATTAAACCAGTATTGTTATCGGTAACTGTTTCATTACCATGATCCGTATAGCTCATGCTTTTTCCTTTCAGGTAGTTGGCATCTTGTCCGTAGAAATCATCACCTACGCTTAATGATGAAACAACAGCGCCATCATTATCATATAGGGTAGTTTGTCCAGAAGCAATTTGTAAATAACTGAATTCGGTTGTTTCTGTAGGATTCTCATCATCGCTATCATCATTTTCGCAAGATGTAAACAATAGACTGGATACTATGCATGCCGATACTGCAAAGGCAATTGACTTTTTCGGGATTCTGAATTTTTCCATTTTAGTAAGTTATTTGATTGATTTTACTCGATAAATCAAAGAAAGGGAGAGATTGGGGTATTTGAAAAAGCAATCAACGAAATGGAATATTCTATCTACGAATTCGATTTTCGAAAAAAATAAGTTCATGCCAATGTGTTGGATGTTTATTCCGATTGGTTAAAAAACTGTCGGTATACTCAAAATTGGGATCTGGTTGATTTGTATTGACCCATGAAAATAATCTTAGAAGAAGTAGAAAATTGTTGATTAGAAAATGTAAATATTAGGCTTTGCTCATTTGATAGCAGCAAAAAAAATAGTTGTGCTTTCCTTTATCAATTCGAAATAAAAATTTTAAACGGGCAATATTGATTACATTTAGTAAATAACGCTTTCTTATTATAACACGAGAATGTAGAGTAAAAGTATTAACCTGGTTTTTATAAAAATCCGAATAAGGAATACGATATGAATATTTTACATCTATCAGATCTGCATTTTGGCCCAAGGCACTGGGACGGTAATGATCAGCTTTTACTCGAAAAAATTAATTCTTTCGATGCTGATATTGTGATTAATACCGGCGACAATACAACAGATGGCTTGGAAAGCGAATATGCTCTAGCAGGCAAGTTCCTCAAAGGGATTAAGTGTGAAAATATCGTCTCTACTCTTGGGAATCATGATAAAAGAAACATGCGCTCTCATGAATTATTTCAGGAATATATTGATGATTCCAAGATGATTTCCATTTCAAAAAAAATCAAGACAAGTAAGAAACATCTTTTTCTAAATTTAGAAATAACGAAGCTAAATGATCATTTTACCGATGTGAATTTTGTTAAAACAATTGATATTAAAGGGAAAAAGGTTTTAATTATCAGTATCGATTCCAATGAACTATACAGCGATGATGGTTACGTTGAAGAAAAAGTATTAAGAGCTGTTTCTAAGGTAATTAGACAGGCAGAATATGACATTCCTTTATTGCTTACCCATTATTCTGTTTTAGGTACCGACGAATGTCCTTTAAAGAATTCGGCGACCCTAATCGATTTTGTACAAAAACACAAAATCAAACATATCTTTTGCGGTCATACGCACGAACTGGAATTGATGCGTACCAATGATCTCTATTATGGGCATACATTTGATCAATACATGTGTGGTACTTTATCTGCTCGCAACCATCCAAACGACGATAATATGTTCTTATACTATGAAAATTTGGGCACTAAGAATATGCATTTGTATGTGATAAGGATATTCTTAGACAAAGACAAACTACGATTTAAAGAAGAGAAGGTCTATTAGTATTTGCAATTTCTATTAGAGTAAAGCTTAACTAACGACCCTCATTTCAATTAAATTTAATTCATCAATATCCATCCAAAAACTCCTGTCATTACGACTACATAGGCAACTAGAGCATAAACCCATTTCCCACCAAACTTTGGTGTAGGAATCGAGGATAAGTTTAGAGCCGATAGAAGCATCATGAGTGCATAAATCAATATGGAAAAAACCGAAGGCGTAAAAAAGCCTTCAAATGCAAACACCAGAGCCAATATAAGCACATTGTTATCTAGCGGAAAGCCTTTGTATGTTTTGCTATCAATAAGTCCGTAAACATTAAAATAAGTCAATCGAACTGCACTGGCAGCAATAATTACAAATGCACCGGGTAAGAACCAAATACTGTAATTTCCATAGCTTAAAAGTACGATAGCAGGAAAAACACCAAAGCTCACAATATCAATCATAGAATCGAACTCAGCTCCAAAATCACCTTGTATTTTGGTTCTGCCTTTCATGTTTCGTGCAATAATACCGTCGTACCAATCGAACAGTACCGCCCACAAAACGCCAATCATTGCTGCTTGAAAATTACCTTGTATCGCAAAATAAATAGCTGTAACAGCACTCAGTAAGCCTAAAAGAGAGCAAATATTCGGCAAATCTTTAATGAAACCGAATACGCTTATTTGTTTATTATCATTCATTTTACTTCCTTTTTTAATACATGACATCTAGTAAGGCATCAACAAGTGCGTTGTTTTCCTTTTGGGTACGACTAGCAATTCGAATGTATCTATCTGCATCGGGTTGGGTTTTCCCAACACTATCTTTGATATAAATATTGTACTTAATAAAAAGACGCTTTGTTACCTCGGGTCCACTTAAAGCTGCATCGGGCAAACGACAATAAATATAGTTTGCATCGGGTTTAAAAACGGTCATTCCTTCGATGGCGCATAATTGCTTGTAAAAAGCATCTCTATCTGCTTTAACTATTTCGCAGCTGTCCTCAAATTCTTGTTTGTATTTAGGAAGTATGCGAAGAAACTCTTCGGCAAATCCATTAATGTTCCAGATGTGAATGCCATTTCGTACTGCTTGAGCAAAATCTGCATTAGCGGTTAATAAATAACCAATTCGTAAGCCACATATTCCATAAGCTTTACTCATGCTTTTAAGAATTGCCATGTTTGGATATTTGTCAATATCCTGCTCCAAGCTTATTTGCTCCTTTTTATCGGCAAAATCAAGAAATGATTCATCGACAATAAGCATGCAATTGCTGGGCTTTAGTTTTTCTGCCAATCGAATTAAATCGGCCTTAGGCACTACCAAAGATGTTGGGTTGTTGGGTGTAACCACAACAGCCATATCTGCACCAACTTTAATTGCTTCGGCTGCAAATTTATCTACATCGAGCTGAAAAGATGGAAATTCAAGTGGAAACTCCACCGCTTTTCCTTCCGGCGCCGCATTAGCATATTCATTAAAAGAGGGTACAGGTACAATTATTTTTTTTGCTAAACTTCCCGATAATATTTTTATTATTTCGGCTGCACCGTTTCCAACAACGATTCTTTCGGTAGGTTGATCGATTAAGTCACCAATCAGTTCAGCCAATGCATCTTGTGCCATTGGGTAGTTCAGAACCAAATTGTGAATGTTTTCTTGTAGATGTGTAAATACATCCTTAGGCGGAAAATATAAATTGTACAAGTAAGCATGGTCGGTAAAATCGTGACGATAATAACCTCCATGCTGTTTTGTGATGTATTCGTATTTTTCTTCTTGTGTTTTATATTTGCTTCCCATTTTCTTATAATACTTTTAATTACTATTCCTCAATTAACTATGCCACTGCACTTTCATGCTTAGACGATTTTACCAACTTTCTTGGGAATAACAATTCCGCCTTGGCCAAATCTTTCATGTTGTCAATTTCGTACCATGGCTTGTGGTCAAAGGATACCGAATCAAACAGAAGGCTTTTATTGTCGACCATTTCAGATAAAACAGTTTCATAATAACAGTTAACATTACCCGCATCGATATGCTGATTTAACCTCTTAACAATTGCTTGCCATGATGGAAGAGAAAAGCTGTAGATGTTAACGGTTTTGTATCGAGTATCGGAATAGGATTCAGTGGTGCCTTTTTGAAATTTGGTAACTTTCTTGGCCTTGTCAAGAGAAACTGTTGTGCCATCTAACCAAGGTTGCATAAGAGCTACAGCCATCCGATCTGGATAAACCATATCATCTAGTAAAGCAGAGTTCAATACCAAATCACTTTCGAAAAGTACAAATGGCTCCTTTATTGCGTTACGAGCCATCCAAAGCGAATAAATGTTGTTTGTTGTTTTGTACAAAGGACTGTGAATGTATTCAATACATAAATCTCCTGATTTTTCACCAAGATAATCCATGATACACTCTTTTAGGTGGCCTGTAACGATTACAAGCTTTTTAAAACCTTGTTTTTTTAGGTTGGTGACAAGTCTCTCTAGTATCGATTTATCATTTACAAGAGTAAGACATTTTGGGGAATTTTGTGTTAATGGGAAAAGGCGGCTTCCAGTACCAGCCGCAAGAAGTAATGCTGTAGTTATGCGATTTTGACCACAATAATTATCTGAATCAGAATTCATATAATATGTATTGGTATCATCAAAAAAAACTAAACGCGATTTAAGCACCTAGCGTACTAAATATTAGCACTCTGATGTTTGGACTAGTTTGCTGATAATTCAACTATAAGTATGAAGTCTGCTAATGTGATGATTTGTGCTTTGAGAGCTCATCAACAAAAATGATAGTGAATGATTGATACTAAAAGATTAGTAATCCGTCGCAAAGATACTCCTAATTAATAAGGATAACTAATTAATAGCTAAATGATAACAGATTAGAAGCTTAGCGGGTGACTTAATGTTTTATTTACGGAATGATTATTTATTGTTTAGTAGTTTTAAGTGCTAAGCATAATAAATGTTTATTAGTCGATAATAAGGTTATAAATATACTTTTGTAAGAATTACAAACGAAACAAAGCCCATTCTCCATAGGAGTTTGAGCTTTTTGGCTTTCAATAAACTGACTCGTAAGAGTCGGCTTTTGTATTTTATAGAGGCGACGTTTAGCTATTTTAGAATCATATAATGAAATTATAAAGTAAAATAAAATAAATGTTAATAAATAAGATTTGAATTGTATGTGTTATGGTGAAATAGTCGATTGCAGCTTAGGATGGATATTGTGAACGGTAAAATCTATTTTGAAGATAGTAAAATTAAGTCTGTAAAGGTGAGATGAACCTTGTGGATGGTAAAATTGGCTCTGCAAGAAAAAAAATTGGCAATGCGAGTGGTAAAACTCATGCTGTAAGCGTAATGTGGACATTGTGTCATGTTAAATATACTTTGTGCAGATTGCTTCATTGAATTTTTATCCCGTAATGTTTTTTATGAAACACTTATGTAGAGTCATTCTTATTTAATTTTGATTAATAGTTTTGTGCTATTATTAATACTGTTTACTGGGATTTATGCTTAATTTTAGTGCCCCCGCTAGCGCGAGCTTGTAGCTCGTGCTTTGCGAATGCAAACCAAAGCCTTTTTTATCACATTATAAGTACATGAATTTTGAGTTGTAAATACGAATTTGACTTCTTAGATTTTCAATTGATAATAAGCATGAAAGACCATACGCATCGGTTGATTAAGATGTGTGCAAATTTTTAATTATAATATTATGTGGATAAGATCTCAAGATAAAGAAATGTTGATGCAATCTTCAAGTTTTTCAATTACTAGAAACTATGGAGGAAAGTTGAAGTTTGCTATTGTAGGCAGTATTGCAGGGACTTCTAATGTAAAAGTTGTAGGGTATTATAAAACAAAAAGCGAAGCACTCCATGAAATAGATATCATTCAAAAATATTTGGAGACTGGTGATACTGGCATTTATGAGGTAAATTAAATATTTCTAAATAATAATGAAGACAAATACCATAATGCATGTGTCTTGTGCGCAGTTTTATCCCGATTGTAATCTGGACAAACAAGCCAATTCTCAAGTTGAAGTCAATCATGTCAGATAAGTTTCAAGGCAAATATCGAATAAAGTCAGCTCGCCTACAAAATTGGGATTATTCAAACAATGGTTTGTATTTCGTTACCATTTGTACGGCGAATCGTGAATTGTATTTTGGTGATATTGTAAATGGGGAAATGCAATTATCCGAAATAGGACGTTTGGCAAATAAATTTTGGAAGGAAATACCCAATCATTTTCCATTTGTCGAATTGGATGAATTTGTAATCATGCCAAATCATGTGCATGGCATCATCATAATCAACAAACCTAATGATGGGGGATATAATGATAAACGTAACGTAGAGACGCCCAATTTGGGCGTCTCTACCATCACAATGGCATCGGAAAAATGGAACCCTGGATCCTTGGGGGTTATTATCAATCAATATAAACGAATATGTACGATAAACGCCAGAAAAATTCACACCAATTTTGCATGGCAGAGTCGATTCCACGATCACATCATTCGGAATGATGAAAGCCTACAGAGAATTAGAGATTATATTATAAATAATGCATTGAGATGGAGGGATGATAAATTTTGTGATGAATAGTAGAGATATTTCTACCTAAATACCCCCGCTAGCGAGAGCTTGTAGCTCGTGTTTTGTGAATGCAAACCAAAGCCTTTTTATGACATTCTAAGTACATGAATCTTGAGTCGTAAATATAAATTTGACTTCGTCGATTTTCAATTCATAGCAAAGAAGCTTTGTAATTTGTCAGTTTTGCAAGAATATATTGGATTGATGTATTTGTGCGTGAAGCGTATTTTCTGCAAGTAGAACGCGATCGATAAGCTCGAAATGCCTGAGGAGCAGGCTTTTAGATTCGTTGGCCAAGCATACAGCTTGGTCCTTTTTTCTAAACCTATTTTATATTTAAAACGCCCTCTTGCTAGCGAAGCAAAAGGGCGTTGTTTTTTAGTAAAGTTATATTACTGTTCGAACTTTAATTTTTCTGATGATTCGTAACAACATCAGCTCCAACCATAGCCTCCATCACTTTTCCTTTCATGCCTAAATCAGAAGTCATAAAGATGACATTTTGGTTTTTTTCTCCCATACTGATTAGTGTATCCTGATCAATCAGTTTCATTACCAGTTCTGTAGCGTCCTTAATTTGCATATTAGTTCCTACGGTTAAGTCCTTAATCGCTTTTTCACGTCCTTTTAAAACGGCCATTTGCTGCAGAGCTACACCTTCACCTTGTAATTTCTTACTTTCTTTTTCAGCTTCAGCAGCTTTAATAATTAAGATTTTATCAGCTTCACCTTTTTCTTCCGCAGCTTGGCGCAATCTTTTCTGCTCGTTAATCGCATTCATAGCGTCTACGACCTTAGAATCTGGTAAAATATCTACAACCAAAGTCTTTTTTATATCAAAGCCGTAACTGGATAATAATGAATTCAAACCTTCCATTACAGTATTTGCAATATTATCTTTGTTTTCGTAAACCATATCCAATTCCATCTTTGGAACCTCAGCTCTTACGGCATCAAAAACAAAGGATTCTATTTGTGCAGTAGAGTCCGCAAGTTCATAGAAAGAATTCTGAATACTTTCCATATCTGCCTTAATAAGGTATTGAATGGCAACCTCAATCTTCAAGGTTACTTTATCTTGAGTGATAGTTTCAACAGGAACACGCAGTTCTTGTATTTGTAGGTTTTGAACCCCTGCAACTTGATCGATAATAGGGATTCTAAAGCTGATACCTGCTCGGCGTACCGATTGAAACTTACCTAAACGTTGTATAATTTTAGCTTGTTTTTGTTTCACGATGATCAAGGAAAATACGAAAAATACGATCGCGAATACGATAATAATAATGATTGATACAGTTTCCATTTTTAAAGTTTTATTAATTAATATTTGGGTATAATATTTACGCTTAAGCCACGATGGCTTAGGTTTAATTTTCAATGCTTTTTTGCCATGTTAAAAGCCCATATCCATGGAGAATGAATTATAGTTATCCTTGTCTTCGGAGCTACTTGAGTAGCCCAAAAAGTTGGTCGTAATTGTCCACGAAGCATGCCCCAATAATCTGGAAATCCATTTTTTGGCTTCGATAGAGAAATCTTTTGATTCTAAAAACTTAATGCAGAAGGTCTTTAAAAAACTATCTGAGGATAAGTTTTGATAAGGTATTTCGTATTTGGTAAAAAGCAATTTGACTTGTTTGTTGACATATTGCGAGGATAAGACTTGTTTACCCGTATTATTTAAAAATATGTACTGATTAAGTTCTGGAGATCCCAGTTTTATATAAATCCTATTAATAAGGTTTCGAATGTCATCTATAATAAAGATGGTTCTTTCCTTGTTTTTATCTTTAAGCTCGAAAGATTCTTTGTTTAGTATATCTTCCCATCTAATTGTTAATATACTTTTTAACCTAAGACCAAAAAAACACCCAAAAGCAACAATTAGAGCTATTTTGTATTTTTCATCCAATTCTAGCTTTTGAATAGCAAGTGGAATGTATTTCCAATCAATATGCTCAGATTTTGATATGTTTCCCTTTGATGTCATTTCTCTTATTACTTGTAAATTCTTTTGTGAAGTTAAATAAAAAGTTTCAAAAAACAAATTAAATTGATAAAAGTGAAACTTTTAAAATTAATTACCACCCAAAAATGGTGTGAATTTGGCTGAGTGTTAATCCGAAAAGGAATTGTATTTTAATCTCTTACGATTCCGATACAACAATGCCAAGCTCTTAGTTTGGACTTTTTTCAAGCTAAGATTCCACAAAGGGAAGTAGTTGCTTATTATATCCACCGCTAACGGGCTTAGGTTTTGGGAATGTTAATTGATATTTGCCATAAAAGATGTAAATTAAAGAAAATACAAAACTGCGTTACAATATGTCTTTATTTACATCAGCAAGGGAAAAAAAATTATGGTTTTATGCTTTATTGGTTTGGATGGCTATTTTGTCGAGCCTGATATTTGCATATCCTTTATTTCGATTATTGGGGAATGAAAATTCGCAAGCATTGCTGTTTATTTTGTGCATGGGAATAATAGGTACAACTATTATTTTGCATGCCTTTAGAAGAAAATTAGCCCAAAACGACATTGTAAATGTGTTGGGTATTGTGGCTGTATTTCTGATGTTATTTCTACGTTTAGGGCTCGCCGAACGCACTCACTTAATAGAGTATTCTGTACTTACCATATTTATACATAGAGCATTAATTGTGCGTTATCAAGACAAGCATAAAGGCTTATACATTACAATACTTGCACTGCTTTTATCTTTAATAATTGGTGTTTTTGATGAGTTTATTCAGGTTTTTATTCCCAACAGAGTTTTTGATATGACTGATTTTCTTTTTAATGGATTGGCTGCTGGCATAGCTATAGGTGCTAGTTTGTTATGGCAATGGATAAAGAAAATGTTATTCTAGATTTACGTAAAATAGAAGTTTAGTGAGAGTTTTATAATTTGAAACTCTTTTTTGCATTAATCTCTATTTTGTCAATATTTCTTGTTTAGTATTCCTAAAAACTTGTTACTATTTTAACTTAACCCGAGCCAAAAGCTCGGGGTTTTGTTTTGTTTCAATTGCCGAATATTCAAAAACAAAAAGTATCGTAACTTTTAAACAAATAAAAAACGACTTTTAAACAAAATAAAATAACAGATTTCTCAAGACCTTTACAGCATATTAATCGAAGCGAATGTGCTTCTAAAAAAGATAATATGAGTAAAGATAAAATTGGGAATAAGGGATGGACTCCGTTAAGCTTAGGAAATTTAAGCGGAAAAACCGTTGTGATAACAGGAGCAAACACAGGGGCTGGTTTCGAAGCTACCAAGATATTATTGAGTAAAGGTGCTGAGGTGCTTATGCTTAACCGCAGTGAAGAAAAATCCTATAAAGCAATCGATGATCTTAAAGCTCAATTTGGAGCAAAAGCTAAAGTTTCATTTATTAAAATGGATTTGGCCGAGCTTTCTTCTGTTAGCAATGCCGCAAAAGAAGTAATCAAAACCATACCTAAAATTGAGGCATTAATTTGTAATGCTGCTGTTGCACAAGTAGCTAAGCAATCATTTACACTTGACGGTTTTGAAAGCCAATTGGGAATAAATCATTATGGGCATTTTTTATTGACTAAGCTGCTATTTAATAAAGTAGAACAAGGCGGAAAAAGAATTGTTGTTGTTGCAAGTGAAGGTTATAAAATGGGACTGAAGACGATTCAGTTTGACGATATGAATTGGGACAAGAATTACCATCCTAACAATACCTATTGCCATAGTAAATTGGCTCAGATGATTTTCGCCTATGAACTGCAAAATCGAATAAAAGAAGCAAACAAAGATGTCAAGGTTTATGTCTGTCATCCAGGTGCTTCTAAAACATCACTTATTAATAAAGATACTCCTTTAATGACACGGATAATGTGGACTATCCTTTCAAATTCTCCAATGGTACAATCAGCCGAAAAAGGTGCTTATCCGGAAGTAATGTGTGCCACAGAAGATGGATTGGATCAGAAGGCTTATTATGGTCCTACAAAAAGGAATAATTGGGTTGGTCCTGTAGGTGCGTGTAAATTGGAGTCGTTTGTATTGGACAGGGAGCTTGCAGTAAAATTATGGGCTGTTTCGGAGAAGCAAACAGCTTGTAAGTGGAACTTTTAAATTTGAGGATATGGATATCTTAAAAATAGCAACAGATTGGGCAAAAGCCGAAGTTTTTTCATCTGTATTTTTCATCCTATTCGGAATAATGCTTGTGCTGGCAGGTATCGGATTTTGGCAATTGGGAAAAACAGATATAGCAAAAGCATACATCATCCCCAGCTTGGTAGCCGGTTCTTTACTTTTGACCATTGGGTTTGGATTATTTTATACCAACAAATCGAGAATTTCGAACTTTGCAGACGAATATCATCAAGATGCTTCAGCTTTTGTAGAATCTGAAATTGTTCGTGCTGATAAAACTTTAAAAGAATACAAAAGCATAGTTTTCAGGATTATTCCACTTATAATCGTTGCAGCTGCCTTGCTAATTATTTTTATCAATACTCCATTTTGGCAGGCAATTAGCATTACAACCATTGCTATGATGATTGTTATTTTATTGGTAGATGGCACTGCTCACGCCAGAATTAAAGCTTATAAAGAACAATTAGTCCTAGAACAAAAAGCAAATTAACAGCTAGATAAAAATCAAGAAGAAAATATGAACAGAATAAAAATAATTAGCTCATTGGTAATTTTATTAATCTCCTATAACGTTTTCTCGCAAGGCCGAAATTATAAAACTGAAATCACCAAAGATGGTAAAGCCACAGTTAAGTACGAAACGGTAAAAGAGAAGGAGGGAAGACACTTTTATTACAGTGCCCAGCGCAATGTAAATGCCTCTTTAGATAAACTAGATGCTTATTTATCAATCTCAAACAATCATAAAAACTTTTTGGAAAACACCCCAATAAGCGAGGAGATTAGAAAAATATCAGACAACGAATGGGTTACCTTTTACTTATTTGATGCACCTTGGCCAATACCTGATAGCGATGTAATTGTGAAATTTAATCGTGTGAAAAAGGACAACAAACTTGTTTTCACCGCAATTGCCATATCAGATGATTATAAAAAATCGGATGTGTACAGAATAACGAATTACAAATTCGTTTATGAACTGGAAAAAGTTAATGCTGATACCACAAAAATTACCATTACGGCCGATTATATTCCGGCTGGCTTTGTTCCTGTGTTTTTAATAAACACCTGGTTCCCTGAGGGGCCAGCAAGGATTATTAGTAATTTAGGAGTAATGAAATAATTGTAAAGGGTTTGGGCAATGCCCTGCCCAACAATTTTAATATCTTTATTAAATGGATATTCCGAACGTAATAGACAAAGGCAAGGTTTTTATGTCTTGCGTAATGGACAAACAATTCACTTGGGAATACATTTCGCCACAACATATTGTCGCGTTTATATATTCTGGAGAACTTGTTTTGTCGTATGGTAAAAACTCCCTCACTTTTGTAGCAGGCGATACCGTTTTGGTATCCAAAAATCAACTGCATCGAAGCATAAAAAAGCCTGTTAACGGACAAGCTTTCAAATGTGTATCGATGGTTCTTCCTGAGGAGCAACTACGTAAATTTTATCTGAATCGCTCCACATTAGAAACTTGGGCCGAAAATATTTCGAAGCAAAGACCTGTTAAACCGGACCCTTTATTGGAAGGTTTTTTTGGTTCTTTACTGTCTTACTTTGATATGCAAGATGAACTCCCTGATGAACTAGTTGCCATTAAAATACAAGAAGTTTTAACCATTATTGATACTGTAGATAAAAGAGTAAGCTCAGTTTTAGGTACATTTAGCGAGATCGGAAAAATAGACCTGGAAAAATACATGGAAGAGCATTTCATGTACAATCTAACCTTGGAAAAGTTCGCTTTTTTAACAGGCAGAAGTCTGACTACCTTTAAATCAGATTTTAAAAAAATATTTAAGAATACCCCTGGGAAATGGCTTACTGAGAAAAGATTGAATTTGGCACATCATAAACTAAATGCTGAAAAGCAGAAGACCACTGACGTATATCTTTCGGTAGGTTTTGAGAACCTCTCTCATTTTTCCTTTGCTTTTAAAAAAGCATTTGGTTACAGTCCTAGCAGTATATATGAGTAGTAGTATATTAATAATCTTTAAGCCAAAAATGATTCCCTGCCTTGTTTTTTTTATTTTAGGTATTCTCATTTTTCGTTGGTAATTATTCTGTTAAGCAATCATTGTTTTGTAGTTTCGTAACCGAAAATACAATCTTGTACCTGATGCGCTTTAAATGGTGTTGTAAAGTACGTAGTTGTACCCTATATATACAAATTGCAGCTAATACAGTATGAGAGCATTATTTATTTCAATCTTCTTAATTCTGACGACGGTTTGTTCTGCTCAGGACAAATCCAAATCAGCAAAAAAAATTCTTAGGTTTTCTGCAAAAATTGAATATCAATTAGGATACGGAAATTCTGCTCCTGATACTTATCTCTATAGTGCAGAGGTAAACGAAGAAGGAGAGGGGAAAAAGATGTCAAAACTCTTTTTAAATTTGTCGCTATCAGATTACTGGATTGGAAATTATCAAGTAAGATTGTATTCTTCTGATAGTTTTGTGCCTCGGTATACTTTATCAGAAGAGGAACACGATCATCAAAAGACTTTATCTGCTCTTGCTTTCTTTGTTGGGAAGGCTACCGGATTTATGCCTGCAGTTGGCATATCGAAATACAAGTACTCGCTAGAATATGCGGTAGATGATAAAAAAGTATTAATATTTGATGAACAAGGCAATGAATTAAGTACTGGAGATACATTTAGCCTGTATTCCGACATCCTCAAATACTCATTGCTTTGGGGAAAAGATGCAAGGTACGATCTTAGTGCAAAAGATTTTTTTGGAAGTTTTGAACTTTCCTATTATCAAACAGAATCCAAAGGTGCTTTGGAGCAAAAGAGTAGTGGCTATGTACCCAAAAGTATGAACCTACTAACAGAAAAATTTAAGGCTGCTGGCTTTACCATCACAGGAGGTTACCTCACCAAACCGATCAATAATGTTTTTCAATACCGACTTGGCTGTCATGCAGAGCTTGCATACGGAGATATAAAGATTTTAAAAGTTGGGTACTTTTCAAGCTTGCTTTTTGGGCGCGAAAACAGTTCCTTAAAAGGAATCCTTACCCTTCAGGGTAACCTGTTGGAAAGTAGTAGTTTTGGTCCTTCTATGATAGAAGACAATGCATATAATACGCTTTCCATGAATCAATTTAGTTACGATTTACTTTTCGGATTATCCTATTCATTTTAAAGAAGGGAAAGACGCTCAGATCTTCAAGCCTGTCAGTATTTAGCTATTCTTTGCGGATTAAATCTTTTGCTAAGCACTTTTTGTTTTGTAGTTTCGGGGGCCAGAATATAACTAGTGTTTATCACTACCGCTGCCGAACAATTAGCAAAGGTCTTATATTCGGAAAATAGAAACGAAGTGAAAATTAAACAAAAGACAATATGACCAATAATGATATATTACGACGTGTTCGCTACATGTTTGATTATAGTGATTCTAAAATGATTACGCTTTTTAAATTAGCCAATCACGATGTCAGTAGAGCGGATTTAAGTGACTGGTTAAAAAGAGAAGACGACCCTTTATTAATAGAAATTACAGATAAAGAACTGGCCACTTTCCTTAACGGATTGATCATTGAAAAACGCGGGAAAAGAGAAGGTCCTTTGCCAGAGGCAGAAGATCCTTTAAGCAATAATATGATTCTTAAGAAACTGAAAATTGCATTGAACTTGAAATCGGATGACATTTTAGATATGCTCGCCTTAATAGATAAAAAAATAAGCAAACATGAGTTGAGTGCTTTTTTCCGTAAGCCGGACCATAAATCCTATCGAGATTTTTTGGATCAGTACCTAAGACATTTTCTTAATGCCTTGCAAAAGAAATACAAGAATAAGTAATCCTTTTATAATTTTCTTAAAATCCACACAGCCCAAGCTACCAGCTTGGGCTGTTTTGTGAAAATTATTTTATATCGCTGTCAGGATTTTAAGTACTTACAGACTATTCCTATTTATATTCTTAAGGCGGTTTCTGCAGCCTAGTTACTAAAACGCTTACAGGCCTTCGACGCTGACAGGATCTTTAAAGCGAAGCGCAAAAAAGCTTCTGCAAATTAATAATCGGTATCGCAATTCTTCCTTATTAAATCTTTTGCTAAGAAATGATTGTTTTGTAGCTTCACATTGTAATTTCATAAAAAATCACCATCCTAAAATAGTATGACAAAGAAACTAACAAAAAGAATAATCAGAATAGTATTGCTTATTGGAACCATTACTTCCATGTTTTTTGTACCATGGCTTTTGGTAAAGGCGTGGATTTTACCACTACCCAATACAGTTCAAGAACAGTTGGATGAGGCCATTGATCATGGGTTTGATGGAATGATTGTTTATGTAGATCAAGCTGGTAAACCACCTCAGTATTTTGCTTCAGGTTGGCACGATAGAGAAGTAAAGATACCTGCCAAAGCGCAAGCCTTATTTAAGATTGCCAGTATCAGCAAGCTATATGATGCTGTGGCTGTCACCAAATTGGTAAGTCATGAACGTCTTTCTTTGGATAAAACCATCGCCGATTATTTACCGGAACTTGTGGGAAGAATTGAGAATGCAGATAAAATCACCTTGAGGTTGATGATACAGCATAAAAGTGGCATTCCCAATTTTACGGACGCTCCGAATTTTTGGGCAGCTCCAACAGAGAGCTATGAAGAGAGTCTTGCATTGATTCTGGATAAGCCGGCCAATTTTGATCCCGGTAAAGATTATGAATATTGTAATACGAATTATTTGTTAATCAATAGAATAATGGATGATGTGCTAGGTTATGGGAACTTTCAATTCATTCAGGAAGAAATTTTAAAGCCACTAAACCTTAACAATACCTTCAGCTCGCTAAGTGAAGTGAATATAGATGATGTAATGAGTGGCTATCATGTAGGACATCCCCTTGATTTGAAGACAGACGAGCATGGCATGTTGGCCACAGCAGAAGACGTGGGGATTTTCCTAAGGGCATTGAACGATGGATCATTGTTTGAACCTGGAGAACAGGAAATTTATGCTTCCATTTATGAATATGAACATGGAGGTTGGGTTCCAGGATACCAAAGTTTTGCAAAATATCACAAAGATCTTGATGCTGTTGTTGTTGAATTCTATAGCACAACTGATTCTAAACTGTACAATTGGAACTTGTCACAAATCATAAATAATAGAATTGCTAAAATTCTGAAAAGGCAAAAAAGCGAATAGAATTTTATGAAGAACGTTTAATAGCCTTGATACCAAATACTAAACTTACAGCCCATGCTACCAGCTTGGGCTTTTTTTGACCAAATAACAAAAAGCCTTTCTGCTCACTACAAAACCGCATCAATTGTTTAGAATCCCTACAGAATACTTCTGCGGTGTACAAACTTATCGTTTAATCTGCAGGTAAATCATCATGCAATTTTTTTTGAAGAGAAGAGAATGAGGCGAAGGTTCTCAAGAAAAGCTTACATTTGCACAAATTATTTAAATTTTTGTGGATGAGATATTTTCTAATGTTATTAGCTCTTGCTGTTGGCTGTCTTTTACCCATTCAGGCAAGTCTTAATGCTAAATTAGGTGGCTTTTTAAAAGCCCCAATAATGGCTGCATTGGTTAATTTTATGGTTGGAGGATTTATTCTTCTTCTAATTATATTGGGAACACGCACTCCAAATAATTTGTTGTTAGCAGCAAAAGAAGCACCAATCTATGCTTGGATCGGCGGATTGATGGGAGCTACATTCGTTGGTTCGATCATTTTTCTGATTCCTAGATTAGGAGCAGCCTTGAGTTTCGGATTAATTGTAGCTGGTCAGTTGGTATTTTCTATGGTGATCGATCATTTTGGCATGTTTGGTATTCCTGTTCAGCCAATTAATTGGGGTAGAGCATTTGGCGTGGCTCTAATTCTAACGGGAGTACTTGTAATACAGAAGTTTTAAGAGTATTTAGAAAGTTATATCTTTGACATAATAAGATCTTAGGATATTTTTTTTTATTTTTGATTGATTATACTTTATTTTGAATGCATGATAGAAGAAGTATTTTATTTACCTTCGTGAAATTTTTTATTTAAACAAGCATTGCATAATTACTGAACAACCATGGCTAAGATTATTAATGAAGTTTCAAGAACCTTTACAGAGTATTTAATTATTCCAGGATTAACTACGGTAGATTGTACTCCAGATAAGGTTGACATGATTACTCCTTTGGTTCGATTTAAAAAAGGAGAATCCTCAAAAATCAATTTGAAAACCCCTTTTGTTTCGGCTATTATGCAGTCAGTTTCTGACGACGGAATGGCAATTGCTTTAGCAAAAGAAGGTGGTGTTTCCTTTATTTACGGTTCTCAGTCTATCGAACAGCAGGCTGATATGGTTCGAAGAGTAAAGAAACACAAAGCTGGATTCGTAGAAAGTCGTGCTAATATTACACCAGAGCAAACTTTAGAGGATGTTCTAAACCTAAAAGAATCAACGGGTTTTTCTACTATTGGTGTAACTGAAGATGGTAGTCCAAACGGAAAATTTTTAGGAATTATTACAGGGCGCGATTACCGTATCAGTAAAGATAGTTTGAGTAAAAAAGTAAAAGATATTATGCGACCATTGCCAGAATTGGCTGTTGGTGAGCTTGGAATTTCTTTAACAGAAGCAAATGATATTATTTGGGAGCACAAATTAAATACGCTTCCAGTTATCGATAAGGATCAAAATTTAAAATATTTTGTATTCCGAAAAGATTACGATAATCACAAAGAGAATCACAACGAATTATTAGACGATCATAAGAGATTAGTTGTAGGTGCTGGAATCAATACAAGAGATTACGAAGAGCGTGTACCTGCATTGGTCGATGCTGGCGTTGATACGGTTTGTATCGATTCATCTGATGGATTTTCAGAATGGCAGAAAATTACCATTCAATGGATAAAAGAACATTACAAAGGTAAGGTTTCTGTTGGTGCTGGTAATGTTGTTGACAAAGCAGGTTTCTTATATTTAGCCGAAGCTGGTGCTGATTTTATTAAAGTTGGTGTAGGTGGCGGATCTATTTGTATTACACGTGAGCAAAAAGGAATTGGTAGAGGTCAGGCAACTGCTATTATCGAAGTTGCAGCTGCACGCGATGAGTATTTCGAAAAAACTGGCGAGTACATTCCAATCTGTTCAGATGGTGGTATTGTTCAGGATTATCATATGACACTAGCCTTATCAATGGGTGCCGATTTCCTAATGATGGGAAGATATTTCGCTCGTTTTGATGAGAGTCCAACAAGAAAGCTTTTAATTGGTAGCAACTACGTAAAAGAATATTGGGGCGAAGGTTCGAACAGAGCTAGAAACTGGCAACGTTACGATATGGGTGGTAACAACAGCCTTAAGTTTGAAGAAGGTGTTGACAGTTACGTGCCTTATGCAGGTAAATTGAAAGACAACTTGGAAATCACAACTGGTAAAATTAAATCGACCATGTGTAGTTGTGGTGTTCTTACAATTGCTCAGTTGCAAGCCGAAGCTAAAATTACTTTGGTTTCATCTACAAGTATTGTAGAAGGTGGTGCGCACGATGTTATCGTAAAAGATACAAAGAACTAATTACCGTAAACAAAACGGTTTCGGATTAAGATATCGAAAGACCAAGCATTTAGCTTGGTCTTTTTTTTGTGCTCAATCAGCTTTCTTTTAGAAGATGCTAAAGCAAAATAGAAAAATGATTTCTGATCAGTTGGCTAAAGCCAAACAGCAATAAATAAAAGAGAAGCATCTATTGCTCTTGCTTTCAGATAACTGATAAGATGAAATGGATTTAGTAATGGGCTTCTATTTTTTGTTTTGTAAGTTTATATGTTAACAGGAGAAATGTATCTATTGCAGTTGCTTTTAAGCAACTGATAATATGCAATTAAGAAATTGGCTTTAGCCACATAAAATAATCATATGAGTTGGGTCATTCTGAGCTTGCCGAAGAATCTTTCATTCAAAGGGAAAGGCTCTTCCACAATGAGAAAGAGCCTTTTTTATCTTTTTCCCTTGAATATTTTTACTTCTTTAGCACCACATCAGCAGTCTGCAAGATCTTCATTTTCAAATTTTCCGGATAATTAGGGCGTTCTTCCAAGAATTTGCGCGTAATGTCGCCAACCTCTTTCGATTGGTGTCCACTGTACGAAGCGCTCAGCCAATTGTAAGGGAAAAAGATATCACCAGTAAGCTGAATCTCTTGCAATAGCTCTAAGCTTTCAGGAAGATAAGTCAGGGCTTCTTTCTCTCGCAATGGATGGTGCAAATAGTGTAAGGCATCCAATACCCAACGTTCTGTTTCTCTATTTTCAGCTTTATGTAGGCTAGCAAAGAATTCTTTACGGATTGGCTGATCGGCAGAAAGGGCAGGCGCTACAAATTGCATCTTTTTCTTACTGTCTGGGTTTTTGATACGATCGATTTGTGTTGCTACAATTTCATCAGCCTTCTCAGGCATTTTAATCGCCAAATTACATGCCAAGGCAGTAGCTTTGCTTTCCGATAGGCTAAAGCCACCTATTGCAATTTCTTCTTTCCAAACCTTGTAAAGTTGCTCCAAATGAGCTGGGCTTTCTGCAATATTGCTCAATGTCGTGTATAGACTTGATTTATTGCCCATGTCTTTTTCTTCACTTAAGCGAATCCAAAGGCTTTCTTCCAAGTGCGAACCGAATTGTTTTCTTTCGTCAGCACTAATATGCAACCAATAAACCGACTTAAGGTAGGAGAGAATTCGAGATAAAATCAGCGTATTTTTTTCGATTGACAATTGCTCCTCTGCTGCTAGTAAAAAGTCCTTTCCACTAATTTCTCCTTCTCTAAGATTCTCGTAAAGGTTAATCCAGGCAACACCTCTTTGCAAATCGTCTTTAACTTTATGGATATCCTTAAGTAGAAATTTCTTTGTTTTCGCATCCATTTTAAAGAATCCATAGGCATTTCCTTTTCCATTTGGGATGATGTATTCAGGAACAGCCATTCCTTTTGCATCGGCAACAAGTACTTGCGATTGATCCAACTGAACAGGTAGGCTAATTGTTTTGTTAGCGTAGCCAAGAACAAGAGTCAAATCTTGATTCCAATCTCCAGCATTACCTTTTGCATCGCTCTGAGTAAGTTTCAATTCGGATATTTTACCATTTTCTTCAGTCAAATCAGAAGTGATGTGAGCTCTTCCGGGCTTATCGACCCAAACCTTACTCCATTCTGCTAAATTGCTTTCGGTATGCTGATCAAGAATGCCAATCAAATCTTCCCAACTTGCATTAGCATAAGCATAGTTCTTCATATAAGCTTGCAGGCCTTTTTTTAAAGCTTCCTCACCAGTAATATTCTCAAGCATATTCATCACAATTGGCGATTTGTGGTAGATAATCGCGCCATACACAGTTCCGGCATCCTTAAGGTTTGGTAAAACCTGATTGATAGGGTTAGCACCTGTTGTGCGATCTACGCTAAAGGAGCTTGGAACATGAGCCATTTGAAATTTCAAGTCGTGGTTCATGTTTGGGAAGCTTGGGTTTGTTATTTTATCTGCAAGGAAATTGGCGAAGACCTCTTTTAGCCAAACCTGATCGAACCATTTCATGGTAACTAAATCGCCAAACCACATATGAGCCGTTTCGTGGGCTATTAAGTTTGCACGATATCGAATACTGCTATTAGAGGCATTCTTGTCTAAGAATAGCTTAGAGGCATTGTATAAGGTTGCTCCTGTGTGTTCCATACCTCCATATTGAAATGATGGAATGACAACAATGTCATATTTTGCAAAAGGATAGGGTACATCAGTGTATGCTTCTAACCAATCTAATGATTCGAAAAGGACACGGAAAATTTCATCGGTATTGTTAGCTAATTTTTCAGAATCAGTCTCCCGGTGATACATGGTATGCTTTTTCCCCTTGTATTCACGTGTGATTGTTTCAAATTGTCCGGCTACAAAAGAGAAAAGATAAGTTGGGAGTGGCTTTGTCTTTAGAAACTTATAAGTTGTTCTTTTGCCATTTTCTTTTTGCGATATTAATTTACCATTTCCCATAGCCTTCCAATGTGAAGGAATGCTAAGAGTTAATTCAAAATTTGCTTTTAAATTTGGTTGATCGAAACAAGGAAAAGCTGTTCTGGCACGATCAGGAACGAATAAAGTATATAGGAATTCATCGTTACGATTCAAAGAAGTATTCCCAGTAGTAAACTCAATTTCGATGTGGTTGCTACCTTTTAGTAATTCTCCTTTCGGGATAATGATATGCTCCTTTTCGAATCGGTAGTTTGATTTTTCACCATTACAAATTACCTGAAGAATTAGGCTTGCCTTTTCACGAAAATCAATTTGCAAATCTTGAGTTACCTCTAAAAGGCTAAAGTTAATGGTATTTTTTGCAGGAATGTTTACATCTCGATTTTCTGGTATCTCGAATGTTAATTGATATTCAAGATCAGAAATGATTTTTGTACGATATTCTGCCATTTTCTTGGCAACGCCAGCTTCTACAGGAATATTTTGAGTCGGAGTATTACATGCTGCCAAAATAATACAGATGAATAGTAGGAATGTTTGTAGGGTTTTCATTTTGTTTGGGATTGTTACAGACACAAATATAATAGCTACCTATTCATTTAGAACGATTTGATGACGAAATTTTGCATAAAAAACGCAAAACCCTTATGGAGTTTTGCGTTTAAGAATAAGGTGTAAGTATTTAGACTTCTCTAAAATTTGAGCTGTCGAAAATTTTATTTGCATTTGCTGCAATAAAACCAGAAAATATTTCACCACTTTCATCAGGGTAACGAATGGCAAATTCGTAGAAGCAAGCTGGTATTTCGTAGGTGCCTTCTTCAAATTCAACCTTTATAATTTCTGAAAGGGTAGACGATTGTTGTAATAATTTCTCTGGAGTTCCTTTTATTTCACCTCCCGAAGCATTCATTTCAAAGCCACAATCTTTAATAAACTGATTCACCTTTTCGATGCTGTCGTATTTTTTTAGAGCATTAATGCTAACGGTAAAGTGATTTACTCTAAATCCATGAACATATAACCATGCTGCATATTCCGATTCCTTTCTTAGGGTTTCATATTCAGCGTATGATGGTTTTCCCCAAACGCGGCCTTTGTAAATCATATCAGGATCGCCATAATAGGCATTACCTACAGAGTTAATTCTTTTTTTAATCAGATTCTGAAAATCTTCCGAAAATTCAGATAGGATTAGTTCCGATATGAAAACTCTTGGAGCATTTTCCTCACTTGGGTGTTCTAAATGTACCGCATTAAGATGTTTGTCTTCGAATTTGTATTCTCCTTTATATTCGTAGCCTGCTTTTACGAATTTCTTGGCTAAAATCTGAATATTCATTCGCGGATCATCAAAAGTACGAAAGGCAACATGATCGTTTATCACATTTTCACCTTCTTTGGTGAAAAGATCGTGAATGGCTTGCGCAGATGGATTCTGCGCTGTATACCGTTTCCAAAGTTCGTTAAAAATTTGCTTTTGCATAAGTGTGAATTTTGATATCTGTTTTGAAGATACAAAAATATATTGAGGAGTTATAGCTCTTTTTTTTACGCTTGACCTCTTTCTTGGTGAGAAGGGAATTATATTTCTACAGTTTATAGTATTTTGAAGATATGGGTGAGATTCGAATACGTCCCGATTTTCGGGATGGCAAACATGTAATCGACTTTATCGATTTTCTAATGCTTTTTGAGGGAGATATAGAATCAAAAAAGCCTTCGACTCAAAAGAATCGAAGGCTTTAAACATTTTTGGCGGTCTGGACGAGACTCGAATACGTCCCGATTCTCGGGATGACAGGCATGTATTCTAAATATTGTAGTTTTCAATAGTAGAATTAGCTATTAATTCTTCAATGAAAACTCTACTCTTTTGTCTCTTTATAAATATTTCACGTTTTATTGCGTCTGATTTTGAATCAAATTTTTCAAAGTAGATTAGTTTCCAAGGTGTATTTTTACTTGTATACCTTGACCTTCCGGAGTTGTGATAGATTAGTCTTCTTTCTAAATTACCACTATATCCGATATAATAGGAGAAGTTAGTTTTACTTTGAATGATGTATACAAAAAACATGTTTGTAAAATATTGTTTCGTGTAAATTAGTGATAATTGTATTAATCAAAAAAAATCAGACTCAATAGCTATAGAAGCTTATACTATTTTGGCGGTCTTGACGAGACTCGAACTCGTCAAGATTTTCGGTATGACAGGCATGTATTCGACTTTATCGATTTTCTAATGCTTTTTGAGGGAGATATAGAATCAAAAAAGCCTTCGACTCAAAAGAATCGAAGGCTTATATTTTGGCGGTCTTGACGAGACTCGAATACGTCCCGATTCTCGGGATGACAGGCATGTATTCGACTTTATCGATTTTCTAATGCTTTTTGAAGGAGATATAGAATCAAAAAAGCCTTCGATTCATGTGAATCGAAGGCTTATATTTTGGCGGTCTGGACGAGACTCGAACTCGCGACCCCATGCGTGACAGGCATGTATTCTAACCAACTGAACTACCAAACCAAAATGCGATTTGTTTATTTAAAGAGTAACGAATCAAAACTCTATTTTGGCGGTCTGGACGAGACTCGAACTCGCGACCCCATGCGTGACAGGCATGTATTCTAACCAACTGAACTACCAAACCAAAATGCGATTTGTTTATTTAAAGAGTAACGAATCAGAACTCTATTTTGGCGGTCTGGACGAGACTCGAACTCGCGACCCCATGCGTGACAGGCATGTATTCTAACCAACTGAACTACCAAACCAAAATGCGATTTGTTTATTTAAAGAGTAACGAATCAAAACTCTATTTTGGCGGTCTGGACGAGACTCGAACTCGCGACCCCATGCGTGACAGGCATGTATTCTAACCAACTGAACTACCAAACCAAAATACAATAGGAATATTTACAGTCGACTCGTTAGTCTGACCTTTTCCTGAATGCGATGCAAAGATAATGCAAGTTTTTTTACTTGCAATAGAGGTTTTGATTTTTTTTTGCTTTAGATCCTCTCTTGATATAGTAAAATAGCGGTTTTGAGAGTGTTACGATTTGATAAAAATTCTTTTTTTTTCACAAAGCCTTATTTGGGAACTCACTTTAACTTAAAGAAGCTGAAATTTACGCTTCCATAGGTTCTCAATTCAAAAAAGTTTGGGTGAGTCGAAAAATCATTTTTCGAACCGTGTTCAACGATTAATATTCCATCTTCAGCTAATAATTCTTTTTCAAAAACCAATTCAGGAATTGAATCAATTGTATCAAGATCATAAGGGGGGTCAGCAAAAATAAGGTCAAATTTCTGAGCGTAATTTCTTAAAAAGCGAAATACATCAGATTTGATTGCTAATATTTGCTCAAATTTCAAATCTTTAATTGTCTTTTGAATGAAAGTGAAGTGGCGGTAATCTTTTTCCACACAGATCACCTTTTTAGCTCCTCGTGAGGCAAATTCATAACTGATGCTACCTGTTCCACCAAACAAATCGAGTACTTTTAAGTCTTCAAAATCGATTGTATTGTTTAAAACATTAAAAAGGTTCTCTTTTGCAAAATCGGTTGTAGGACGAGCTTTAAAACTTTTATCAGGGCTTATTCGTCTTCCTTTATGTGTACCACTAATTATTCGCACTTGGATAAATTTAGTAAATTAATAAATTGATTGTATTCTTTGTGAGGAATACTACCGTTAATTCTGAATTCCAAAGGAAGCAACTTTACTTCGACCTGGCCTAAATATTTTTTTAGTAGTTGAACTACTTTACTTTCTTCTTGAACTGCTCCATCAATAATTAACTTGCTTCGCTCGTTGTTCAGATTTTGTTGCTTAAAAATATTAAGGATGTAATAAGCTAAATCCGAATCGGTATTGTAGGTAAAAGTATTGATGAAATGTTTTCCTTTTCGATCAGGAATAATCACATGAAAGAAATCATTTTGAACATTTAGAAAAACTTGAGGATGACCATCCGGTAACTTTTCTTTTAACGCCAACGAGAAAAAAGGTAAACTATGATGATATAGTTTTACGTTTGCGAAGTGGGAGTGAATAAAATCAGTAATGCAGGTAGGTATTGAAAAAACACCCCAAGCATTTAACTCAGGAATTTTATTCCAAAGTAAACTATCCTCTGTTTTTAAATCATGCGATAATTGGAAGCTTTCAAATGCAAATTCTTCAGAGAAAAATTCTTCAGGAAGAATTAGAATTTTATTGCTAACCCACAATACAGTTATCTGTTTAAAATCCAAATTGAGTAGTTCGTGATTTCGAACCAGTTCAACAAACGAGGCAATAGGGTTCTTATCTCCATTTTTAAGGAAGGGAGAGAAGCGGTTAAGCACAATACATTTCTTATTACCGTTCAGTACAGTAAAAGAAAATCCATCCAGACTAAGCTGGATGGATAGTATATATCTTGACGTATTATCCTTTTCAAATGTTGAATCAACAAATAATAATTCGTCCATAATGTTCCTCTTGGATTATTCCCAGTTTCCTGATCCGTTGTTAGCTTCTTCAAGAGAACCTACTTTTAGTCCAGGGTACTTGTTTATACGAATACGGTTACCGTTTTCTTCTTTTAATTCGTCTAAATATTCATCACGAATATCAGCGAAAATATGCGTGTTTGAAACTTTAGCCTCGAAAACCTGAACTTTTACATTAGAACCAGTTACAAATACACCAGCACCCAATTTAAATTCACTTTGTCCTTTTGTGAAAGGTACCACACGCAAGTTCTCAATTGGATATTCTTTTCCAAAAATAGTATCTAAAGCTGATACCATAATTGTATCACGAGTAATAAATCCTTTAGAGACAGCTTCTCTTTCAGTCATACCTGCTTCAATCTGTTCATCAGTTAAAGAACCGATAGACTTAATCATAGGCATTGAATCAGTTTTGATAAATGAGATCAAAGTATCAAAACTTCCGGTATATTTTTTATTTACTTCTTTGTAAGCGTTCTGAGCTTTACGAATATCTTTCAATTGTTTGATAATCTTCTCATAACGTTCTGTTTTGATTTTCTTAAATTCGATTGGTTTCATAATGCTTTGGTAGCTTAAGTATCCAAGCGCAACAATTACAAAAGCAAGTAAGATTTGAAAGACTTTTTTCATTTTTATTCTTATTAGTTTGTGTAAGTTTGTTTGCAAATTTAAAAAAAAAATCTGTTTGGTTATTTTTTCTAGCCGTTAAAATTAACAGAAATGCTAAAAAAACATCTTGCCTTAATGATAAAAGAGTGTTTGCGATTCGATCCAACCGAAGATCAGCAAAGGGCAATAGACTGTTTAGCAGATTATGTAACTAATAATGATAAGCAGGGAGTTTTTTTATTAAAAGGTTATGCTGGAACCGGAAAAACGACCTTGGTAAGTGCTTTAGTTGCCGTTTTGGACCAATTAAAAATCAATTCGGTGCTTTTAGCGCCAACAGGAAGGGCTGCTAAAGTGTTAACTTTTTATTCAAAAAAGGTCGCATATACCATTCATAAAAAAATCTACCGGCAAAAATCTCTTACGGATGGTTTTGGAGAGTTTTCTTTAGATCGTAACCTGCATACGAATACTGTTTTTATTGTTGATGAGGCTTCAATGATATCAAATTATTCACATGAAGCTTCCACTTTTGGATCGGGTTGTTTATTGGATGATTTGGTTGATTATGTTTCTGCGGGAAGCAATTGCCGTTTAATACTAATAGGTGATGTTGCTCAATTGCCACCTATTGGAATCGATATTAGTCCTGCTTTAGATCCTAAAGAATTAGAATCTTGTTACAATTTGTCTGTTAAGGAAGTGACTTTAAAGCAAGTTGTTCGTCAAGCTGACGAGTCAGGTATATTAAAGAATGCAACAGAACTTAGATGTATGCTTGCTGATGAAAGAAGTGGTTTTCCTGCTTTGTCAACTGAAAAGTTTCCAGATATATTTCGAATTGGTGGCGCGGAATTGATTGATGAAATTTCGAATGCGCACTATAAATATGGTTTAGAAGAAACCATGGTACTTAGTCGATCTAATAAACGTGCGAATCAATACAATCAGGGTATACGTAATAGTATATTATATAGAGAGGATGAAATTTGTGTTGGTGACTACTTGATGGTTGTAAAGAATAATTATTTCTGGACTGCCGATGTAAAAGAGATTGATTTTATTGCCAATGGTGATATTGTTGAGATTGTTAGACTTGGTAAGCATGTTGAGCTCTATGGTTGCAGATATGTAGAAGTGAGTTTAAGGTTTCCGGATTATAAAGATCTTGAGTTGGATACAATGATCATGCTTGATACGCTTAATATAGAAGCAGCATCATTAGGTTACGAGGAAAATAAAAAGCTTTTCTTTACTATTTCAGAAGACTATGCTGATATTCGTTCAAAGAAAAAACGTTATGAGAAAGTAAGAGACAATAAGTACTTTAATGCTTTGCAAGTGAAATTTGCTTATGCTATCACATGTCATAAAGCGCAGGGAGGGCAGTGGAGTGCGGTTTTTATTGATCAGGGTTTTATTAATGAAGATATGCTGAATCGTGAATTTTATCGATGGCTTTATACCGCATTAACTCGAGCAACTGAAAAATTGTATCTGGTGAATTTTAAAAAAGATTTCTTCCCGGATGAGGAACTGGAATTATAATTCTAGACCTACCAATAAAATATCATCGGTTTGTTCATTGTTTTCCTTCCACTCGTCTAGCCAATTGAAAAAATCAGATTTCTGAAGGTTGATTGATTTTGTTTGAATAGACATCAGTTTTTCGTAAAATTGCTTCTTTTTAAGCGTTTTTAGCTGTTGTCCGCCTAGTTGATCAGTTATCCCATCAGTATACATAAAAACACGGTCTCCTGGCTGCGTTTCGATCTTTTTTGTGGTGAATTCAGCAAATTCCGATTCTTTTCCAATTGTATTACGATCTCCTTGAACTTCAAATAATGAAAATTCTTCGTTTTTATCTTTAGCTTCAATTATTTCGCTGTCTGTTTTTAGGCTATCAGCATTTTTTCGAATCAATACAAGTGATCTTTTAGCACCAACAAATTCAAGAATATTGTCCTGAGGATAAATAGAGCAAAATAGTCCATCCATTCCATCATATTGCGTGTAGGTGTCTCCTGAAGTATTCAGAATTCTACTAAATTTTTGGCTTAGCAAAGGAAAAACATGTTCTGCTGAGACTTCATTTCCATTTTGAGAAAGCGTATGAAGTTCCATTTGCCCCATCATTGTCAGCATTGCTGCAGGAACGCCATGACCAGTACAATCAAATACACCAATGTTTTTTTGTTGGAAATTCTGATTAATCCAATAGAAATCACCACTTACAACATGTTTTGGCAAGTTTATGATGAATGATTTTGGAAACATGCGCTTAAAGTGTTCAGTGTCAGGCAGTATTGATCGCTGAATTCTTTGAGCATGAATCATGCCTTGGTGAATGTCAAAATAGGATTTGTATTTAGAGATTTCTTGCTTTTGCTGGTTGATTTGGAATGCAATCATGATTTTTGATTGCAATTCTGTAAAATCAATAGGCTTTTTTACGTAGTCAAGAGCACCTTTGGTTAAAGCAGCCTTAATGGTTTCCATTTCAGTTTTTGCAGTAACCATAATTACAGGAATTTCTTTTAATCTTTCGCTTTCCTGTAGTTTTTCAAGTACGTCCATGCCATCCATCACTGGCATCATCACATCGAGAAGAATAACATCTGGAATGTTATCATTTAGCCAGTCAAGAGCTTGCTGGCCTCCTTCTTTTGAGATTACAATATAATCACGTCTGAAATAGGCTTCAATTAATTTGTTATTAATTGGAGAATCGTCAACAGATAGAATGGTTCTTTTATTATCCATAATAAGATAGAAAAAAGGTTTAGGGTAGCAATGGCTACCCTAAAGTATTAGTTTAATTTCAAAGAGTCGATAATTCCTTGAACTTTTTTATTCGCTTTTTCTTCAGTAGCGTAAAAATCCTCGATAGAGTCAAGAGTTTCACGAACTTCAAAGTAAAATTTGATTTTAGGTTCTGTTCCTGAAGGTCGAACTGAAATTTTTGATCCATCCTCTAAGAAAAATTGTAAAACGTCTGCCGTTGTTTCAAAATCAAGATCCGAGACTTCACCATTTGTCGGGTTTGTTGCTTTACGGATGGTATAGTCTTTAACAAGAACAACCGGAGAGTTGTTAATTGTTTTTGGACTATTAAATCTGAAATCATGCATCATTTTCTCAATTTCTTGAGCGCCACTTAAGCCTTCTCTTACAATATAGATCATTTTTTCACGAGAAAAGCCATATTCGACATATATTTCTTTTAAAATGTCAAATAGATTTTTTCCTTGATCTTTAGCCCAAGCTGCAATTTCAGCCATGATACTACATGAAGAAACAGCATCTTTATCTCGAGTAAAATCGCCTGGCATGTAGCCAAATGACTCCTCGCCTCCGCCAATATAGTTTTTGTCAGGATTTTTGCGAATAACATCAGCAATCCATTTGAAACCTGTGTAGGCATCAAAACATTCTACCTTATTTTTGATTGCAACATCTTTAAAGAGTTCAGTTGTGACAATAGTTTTAACAACGTATTCGTTTCCTGTCAATAAACCAAGTTCTCTTCTTCTCCTAATAAGGTAGTATGTGAAAATTAATGCGGTTTGATTTCCATTAATAATCTCCCATTCATCTTTATCGTTAGTTACAGCTATCCCTAGTCTATCTCCATCAGGGTCACAAGCCATTACTAAATCAGCATTGACCTCTTTTGCTTTATCAACAGCCATTTTTAAAGCTTCTGGCTCTTCAGGATTGGCAGACCATACGGTAGGGAAGTTGCCATCAACAACATCTTGCTCCGGAATGTGAATAATGTTTTCAAAGCCGTAATTCTTTAGAGAATCCGGAACTAGCTTAACTGTTGTACCATGCAGAGGTGTAAAAACAATTTTTAAATCCTTTTGATTTTTGATTGATTTAGGAGATAAGCTTAGAGTTTTAACCGTATCCAAATAAAGTTTATCCATGTCAGCTCCAAGAACTTCAATAAGATCAGGATTTCCTTCGAATTTGATATCATCGATTTTTACAGCTTTAACGGCATCGATAATGTTTTTATCGTGAGGCGTTACAATTTGAGATCCATCGTCCCAATAAGCTTTATAGCCATTATATTCCTTTGGATTATGTGACGCAGTAATGATAACACCAGACTTACAGCCTAGTTGACGAATAGCGAAAGACATTTCAGGAGTAGGTCTTAAATCATCGAAAATATAAGCCTTTATTCCATTTGCCGAAAAGATATTTGCCACAGTATCCGAATACAATTTGCTATTATTTCTACAGTCGTATCCAATACAAATCGAAATTTCTTCTCCGGAAAAGCACTCATTTAGATAATTGGCTAAACCTTGTGTTGCTGCACCAACTGTATATATATTCATGCGATTAGTGCCTGGCCCCATTTTACCTCTAAGCCCACCAGTTCCAAACTCTAAATCTTTATAGAAAGAATCGATCAAATCAGATTGATCGTCTTTTTCTAGTAAAGATTTTACTTCATTTTTGGTTTCCTGATCATACTTCCCCTCAAGCCACGATTTAGCTTTTTCATTAACGATTTCAACAATCTCACTTTTGTTCATTTTGACACAATTTCTTCGGTTAACTATTCAATAATTCTTCTAATACAATGTTCAATTCTACTTTTCCAGTGTGGTATTTCAATTGCAAAAATATGTTTAATTTTCGATTTATTCAAGACGCTGTAGTAAGGTCTTTTTGCAAGAGTTTGAAAATCTTTACTTTCAATGCTTTTAATATTGCACTTATTTTTTGCTATGATTTGAATATCAGTGGCAAAATCATACCAACTACATACTCCTTCGTTAGAATAATGATACGTTCCGTATTCAGAAAAATCCTTAGTTGTTTTATTGATGATTGCGAGAATACATGCCGCTAAATCATAAGCGTAAGTTGGAGTTCCAATTTGGTCTACTACAACGCCAAGCTCTTTTTTATCCTTACCTAAAGTAAGCATTGTTTTAAGAAAATTTTTTCCAAAAGGTGAGTAGAGCCATGAAGTGCGTATGATGATATGCTTTGGGCATATCTTTCTAATAAATTCTTCTCCTTCAAATTTTGTTTTTCCGTAAATGCCAGATGGTTTTGCTTTTTCTTGTTCTGTGTAAGGGGTGTGGTTTTCGCCAGAGAAAACATAGTCTGTAGAAATGTGAATTAGTGTTATGTCTTTTTCGATAGCTATGCTAGCTAGGTTTTTTGCTGCCTCAGCGTTAATTTCTCTAGCCTTTTCTTCATTTTTCTCGGCTTGATCAACGTTGGTGTATGCTGCACAGTTTATAATATAATCGATAGGCTTGCCATGCACATAGGTTCTGATTGCATCTGCGGAGCAAATATCAAGCTCTTCAATATCCGTAAAGAAAAATTGAATGTCTTGATGATGTGCCGACAGTTCTTGAATTTCAGTTCCTAATTGACCTTTTGATCCTGTAATTAGAATAGTGAGCATATTTATTTGCTGTATTTAAAGTTTTTTTCAGCTTCCCTGAAGTTTGGTAATACTCTATCCTTAGGCGATATTATTTCTTTGCCAGGTTGTATTCTCCAATCGATATTTAAAGATGGATCATTATAAGCAATTCCTCTCTCGGCCTCTTGATTGTACAAATTATCACACTTGTAAATAAAGGTTGCTGATTTGCTTAAAACTGAAAAGCCGTGTGCAAATCCCTTAGGGACAAGGAATTGAATTTTATTTTCTGCAGATAATTCAATGCCACTCCATTGACCATATGTCGGAGAGTCTTGTCGCAAGTCTACGGCAACATCGAATACCTTTCCTTCTATTACTCTTACTAGCTTAGTTTGAGAATATGGAGCAAGTTGGTAATGCAAGCCTCTGATAACACCATATCCCGATTTAGACTCATTGTCTTGAACAAATTCAAGATCTATACCTTTTTCATGAAAAACCCTTTCGTTATAACTTTCAAAAAAATATCCTCTTTCATCTTCGAATACCTTAGGTTTTATGATTAAAAGATCAGGAATCTTGGTTTTTATAATGTCCATTACTAGGCTATTGTTTTTTTATGTTTTCGTTTGCGATTAAAACTAAATACTCTCCATATTGATTTTTTAAGAGAGGTTTGGCTAAATCAAGCAGTTGTTCCCTTGAAATAAAACCATTTCGATAGGCAATTTCTTCAAGACAGGCCACTTTTAAGCCCTGCCTTTGTTCAATTGTCGCAATGTAATTAGATGCTTGTAACATGCTGTCATGAGTGCCAGTATCAAGCCAAGCAATTCCTCTTCCCAATACCTGTAAGCTTAATTTATTCTCTTTTAGGTAAAGTAGATTTAAGTCGGTTATTTCCAACTCTCCTCGTTTAGATGGCTTTAAAGATTTTGCTTTTTGAACAACTGTGTTGTCGTAAAAATAAAGACCAGTAACCGCATAGTTTGATTTTGGAATTTCTGGTTTTTCTTCTAGGCTTTTAACCAATCCATTTTCATCAAATTCCGCCACACCATACCTTTCCGGATCCTTTACATGATAGCCAAAAACAAGAGCTCCTTCAGTTAATTTTGCTGATGCTTCCAATTGTTTGCTGAATTCATATCCATAGTAAAGATTATCACCTAAGATCATACATACAGGGCTGTTTCCTATAAATTCTTCACCGATAATAAATGCTTGAGCTAAGCCATCAGGAGACGCTTGTTCTTCATAAGAAATGGTTAAGCCAAGCTGATTTCCATTCCCAAAAAGATCCTTGTAAAGAGGCAAGTCTTTTGGTGTTGAAATAATAAGGATATCGCGTATGCCGGCAAGCATTAATACCGATAATGGGTAATAGATCATCGGCTTATCATAGACCGGAATGATTTGTTTTGAAATGCTTTTTGTAATTGGATACAGCCTTGTGCCTGATCCTCCGGCAAGTATGATACCTTTCATGGGCTTAGGTTATTTTGATAAGAGATTGTCAAAATACGAAATTGTTTTTATCAATCCTTCATTTAATTGAACTTTTGGTTCCCAATTGTTCAACTCTTTTTTCGCCAGACTAATGTTTGGTTGCCTTTGTGTTGGATCATCCTGAGGAAGAGCTAAGTTGATAATCTTTGATTTAGATTGAGTCAATCTAATAACTTCCTGAGCTAATTCTAATATTGTAAACTCGTTGGGATTACCAATATTAACAGGACCTATAAAATCTTTTGGAGAATTCATCATTCTAATGGCACCTTCTACTAAATCGTCGACATATTGAAAGCTTCTGCTTTGCGATCCATCACCATAAATTGTAATGTCTTGATTTTTTAGAGCTTGCATGATGAAATTTGAAACGACACGACCATCATTGGGATGCATATTGGGACCATAGGTGTTGAAAATACGCATGATTTTAATGTCGACCTGGTTCTGCTTATGGTAATCCATAAACAAGGTTTCAGCACATCGTTTACCTTCGTCGTAGCATGAGCGGATTCCAATAGGATTCACATTCCCCCAATATTCTTCAGTCTGAGGATGAATTTCAGGATCGCCATAAACTTCACTTGTTGAAGCTTGTAATATACGAGCCTTTATTCTTTTAGCTAATCCTAGCATATTAATAGCACCCATAACTGACGTTTTTGTCGTTTTAATGGGATTGTACTGGTAATGAACAGGAGAGGCCGGGCAAGCCAAATTATAAATCTGATCAACTTCGGCAAAATAAGGTTGAATTACATCATGACGAACCAACTCAAAGTAAGGGTGAGGTAGGAGGTGTTCAATGTTGCGCTTGCTACCCGTGAAATAATTATCGAGACAAATGACATCGTGTCCATCTTTTATAAGTCTATCACATAAGTGTGATCCTATAAATCCGGCACCTCCAGTTACTAAAACTCTTTTCATATTTGTGTGTATTAAAATCCTCCCTGAATTTAAATTCAGAGAGGAGATGAGATTTTTATTTTATTTGCTAGCGGCTTCGTGTACGGCAGAAATAGCTTTTCGACCAATAGAATAATAGGTGTATTCGTTTTCGATTAACTCCTCGATGTCGTAAATGTTTCTACCATCAAAAATTAGTTTGTTTTTAAGTAGTTTCTCCATTACTCTAAAGTTTGGCACCTTAAATTCATTCCATTCAGTAACTACTACAAGAGCATCTGCATCAATTAATGCTTCGTATTGATCTTTTGCATAGCCAATGGAGTCGCCAATTTTGTGGTGGCATTCTTCCATGGCAACAGGATCGTATGCAACAACTTCAGCACCTTCTTTTAATAGCTTGTCAATAATAACAAGAGCAGGAGCTTCACGCATATCATCTGTGTTAGGCTTAAAGGAAAGTCCCCAAATTGCAATTTTTTTGCCTTTTAAATTGCCATTGAAATGTGTCATCATTTTCCTGTACAATACACTCTTTTGTCTGTTGTTTACAAGTTCTACCGATTTTAGAATTTCTAATGGATGACCATTTTGTTCGGAAGTCTTAACCAAGGCTTGTACATCTTTAGGGAAACAAGATCCACCATATCCCGTGCCAGGATAAATAAATTTGTGGCCAATTCTGGTATCTGAACCAATTCCTCTTCTAACGTTATTCACATCAGCACCAACAATTTCACAAAGGTTGGCAATGTCATTCATGAAAGAGATTTTTGTTGCCAGCATAGAGTTGGCAGCGTATTTAGTCATCTCAGCAGAAGGAATATCCATAAAAATTACAGGATGGTTGTTCATTAAAAAAGGCTTGTAAAGTTTTTTCATTACTTTTTGAGCTCTTTCAGATTCTGTGCCAATTACAACTCGGTCGGGTTTCAAGAAGTCATCAATAGCAGCTCCTTCTTTTAGGAATTCTGGGTTTGATGCAACATCGAATGGAATATCCTGTTTTCTTTTATCTAGCTCATCTTGTATGGCAGCTTTTACTTTTTCAGCTGTTCCGATTGGTACGGTACTTTTGGTAACGATAACCATATAATGATCGGAATGTTTTCCTATTTCTCTAGCAACACCAAGTACATATTGAAGATCCGCACTACCATCTTCATCGGGAGGAGTTCCAACCGCAATAAATACTGCGTCTGCTTCAGCAATACTATCTTTAAGACTAGTTGAGAAGAACAAGCGACCTTTTTCCATGTTTTTTTGAACCATAGGAGTTAGTCCTGGTTCATAAATAGGAATAATGCCCTGATTAAGGTTGTCGATTTTTTTCTGATCTACGTCAACGCAAGTGACGGTAATACCCGTTTCAGCAAAACAAGTTCCGGATACTAAGCCCACGTAACCTGTACCAATAATTGTAATGTTCATATAGTCGATGTTTTTATGTTCTTTAATTATTTTAAATAATGGCTTAAAACAATTAAGTAAAATTAAGTGAATTTTTACTTGTAGCAGTTAAAATAACTGTATTTAAGCTTAAATGCTAATTTTGATACGTGAATAGTGCTATTTTGTTCGGGAAAAGATTTTGAAACTTAAATAAAGTATTCTTTTTAGAATCTATTTAAATTTTTATGAAAAAAAACAGGAATCCCAATTTAGAATTCCTGTACTATTCCGAGTGATGTATTCTAGCTTGATTTTTTAACGTATTTCGTTAGAATAACAATGTGCTGTCCTTCTACTCTTCCTTCGATATGTTCAGCATTGTCTGATACTAATGAAATGTTACGGACTGCAGTTCCACGTTTTGCTGTGAAGCCTCCACCTTTAACATTCAAATCTTTAATTAATGTAACTGTATCGCCTGCTTGAAGTTGAGCTCCATTACTGTCGATATGTTTTACTACATCTTCATCATCTTCTCCTTCGCCAGTTGCCTTCGCCCATTCTAAAGTATCTTCTTCTAAGTAAAGCATGTCAAGTAAATCTTGAGGCCAACCTTCAGCACGTAATCGATTTAGCATTCTCCAAGCTATAACTTGAACTGCGGGTACAGTGCTCCACATGCTGTCATTTAAGCATCGCCAGTGGTTTGCATCAACTTGTTCTGGGTTTTCAATTTGATTGTTGCAAGTATTACATACTAATATGTGTTGATCAACGGTGCCATTAGATGGTTTAACCTCAAGTGATTTAAGATTATTGTCCGCTCCGCATAATTCACAAACAGAACCGCTTCTACTATGTAATTCTTTTTCGATATTCATTTTATTATTGTTTTATATTCTTTACTCCTAACAAGTGGATGTTTTTTGTTTCAATGGCTGTAAAGTTATAGTAGATTATTTAATATATAAAGGCTGTAGCGAAATTGTTTTTAGAATAGAGTAGAGGGGGTTTCGTGTAAAATTGTTTTGTTGATTGATTTATAAGACTTTTTTAACGGATTTTATTAAAAAATAGCCGTAACTTATTCATTCCTCAAAATAATTGTATACTTTTGCAGCGATTTAAATAATATAATGTCTAATTTACTAGTAAACAAACTATTTAGTATGGTTGAAGAAAACAAAAATGCTGCTGTTGAAGCAGAATTTGATTGGGATGCATTTGAAAATGAAGATGCAGGTTTTGCTGCTAACAGAGCAGATTTAGAAGCTCAGTACGATAAAACATTATCTACTGTTGCTGAAAAAGAGGTTATCGATGGTATCGTTATCTCAATGAACAAAAGAGAAGTTGTAATCAATATTGGTTACAAATCAGACGGTATCGTATCATTAAACGAATTCCGTTACAACCCGGAATTAACAGTTGGTGATACTGTTGAAGTTTACGTTGAGTCTCAAGAAGACAAAAAAGGACAGTTAGTTCTTTCTCACAAAAAAGCTCGTGCATTACGTTCATGGGATCGTGTGAACTCTGCACTTGAAAATGACGAAATTATTAAGGGTTACATCAAGTGTCGTACTAAGGGTGGTATGATCGTTGACGTATTTGGTATTGAAGCTTTCTTGCCAGGTTCTCAAATTGATGTTAAGCCTATCCGTGACTACGATATTTACGTAGGAAAAACTATGGAATTCAAGGTTGTGAAAATCAATCACGAATTCAAAAACGTTGTTGTATCTCACAAAGCTCTTATTGAGGCTGAGTTGGAGCAACAGAAGAAAGAAATTATCGCTAAGCTTGAAAAAGGTCAGGTTCTTGAAGGAACAGTTAAGAATATCACTTCTTATGGTGTATTCATCGACCTTGGTGGTGTAGACGGTTTGATCCACATTACTGACTTATCATGGGGTAGAGTTTCTCATCCAAGTGAAATCGTTGAATTAGATCAGAAATTGAACGTTGTAATTCTTGATTTCGATGATGATAAGAAACGTATCGCTTTAGGTCTTAAGCAACTTACTCCTCATCCATGGGATGCTCTTGACGCTGAAATGAAAGTTGGCGACAGAGTAATGGGTAAAGTTGTAGTTATGGCTGATTACGGTGCATTCGTTGAGATTGCTGCTGGTGTAGAAGGTCTTATCCACGTTTCTGAAATGTCTTGGTCTCAGCACTTACGTTCTGCGCAAGATTTCATGAAAGTAGGAGATGAGGTTGAAGCTCAAATTATCACTTTAGATCGTGAAGAAAGAAAAATGTCTCTTGGACTTAAGCAATTGAAGCAAGATCCTTGGGAAGGTGTAGAAGCTAAGTATGCTGTAAACTCTAAGCACGCTGCTAAGGTTCGTAACTTCACAAACTTCGGTGTATTCGTTGAGATTGAAGAAGGTGTTGATGGTTTGATTCACATTTCTGATCTTTCTTGGACTAAGAAGGTGAAGCATCCAGCTGAATTCACTCAAATTGGTGCTGAGATTGAAGTTGTAGTTCTAGAAATAGACAAAGACAACAGAAGATTGAGTCTAGGTCATAAGCAATTGGAAGAGAATCCATGGGATGTATTCGAAACAATCTTTGCTACTGACTCAACTCACGAAGGTACTATCGTAGAAGTTTTTGAAAAAGGTGCTGTTGTTGCTCTTCCTTACGGTGTTGAAGGATTCGCTACTCCACGTCACTTAGTTAAAGAAGATGGATCACAAGCTAAAGTTGATGAGAAACTTACTTTCAAAGTAATTGAATTCTCTAAAGCTGCTAAGCGTATCATCCTTTCTCACTCTAGAACTTTCGAAGATGTGAAGCGTGCAGAAGTTTCTGAAAAGAAAAAATCTGAGTCAGCTAACATGAAAAAAGGAGTTAAGAAGATGAAAGATTCATTAGAAAAAACTACCTTAGGTGATATTTCTGAATTGGCTGCTTTAAAATCTCAACTTGAAAAAGGAGATAAGTAAGCTTTAAATATTACTTAAAGAGGTTTATATATGGACTTTAAGATTGACAAAAAAGACGGATACACCTTAGTTCAGGTTCTTAATGAAAGACTGGATACTCATATTGCTCCTGAACTGAAATCGAAGTTAGTTTTGATTTTCTCAGAAGGAGAGAAGAATATTCTTTTGAATTTAGATGCTTGTAGTTACTGTGATTCATCTGGCTTAAGTGCCATTCTTGTTGCCAATAGGTTATGTAAGAATGCCAACGGAACTTTTGTTCTTTATGGCTTACAACCTGCAGTTGAAAGATTAGTCTCTATTTCACAGTTAGATTCAGTCCTAAATATTGCTTACAATATGGACGATGCTGTATCTACTATGAAAAATCAAATTGAATTAAACAAATAGTTTGTGAAATTTGAATTAACAATCTTAGGTAGTAATTCTGCATTACCAACCTCAAAAAGATTCCCAACCGCTCAAGTGCTCAATGTACTTGAGCGGTTTTTTTTAATTGATTGTGGTGAAGGCACACAAATTCAATTGAAACGGTTCAAGATTCCTATGAGCCGAATCAATCACATCTTTATTTCGCACATGCATGGCGACCATATTTTTGGTTTAATTGGTCTGCTTTCTACTTTCTCATTGCAAGGGCGAAAAAATGAACTTCACATATACGGGCATAGCAAATTGGAAAAGTTAATTCGTTTCCAGCTGGAACTATTAGAAAGTAAAGTGGAGTATACTCTTATCTTCCATAATATATTTGGAAAGGAGATTCAAACACTTTTTGAAGATGAAACTCTAACAGTTCAATCTTTCCCATTAAAACATGGTGTGATGCCCTGTGCCGGCTTTTTGTTTAAAGAAAAGGATAGACCACGTACCTTAAAGGCAGATATGCTCGCATTTTATAATGTTCCAATTAAAAATAGGAATGGTATAAAAATGGGTGAAGATTTTGTTCTTGAAGATGGAGAAGTGATCGCAAATGCAAAGTTGACCATGGATCCGCCAAAATCAAGAAGCTATGCCTTTTGTACAGATACTGCTTATTTCCCCAGAATTGTACCTATTATAAAAGGTGTTGACTTGTTGTACCACGAAGCAACATTTTTAAAGTCAGAAGAAAAAAGAGCTAAGAAAACCTATCACTCGACAGCCGAGCAAGCTGCTAAGATCGCTTTAGAAGCAAAGGTAGGGCAATTACTAATTGGTCATTTCTCTGCTCGCTTTAAGGATCTTAAAGGGCATTTAAATGAGGCAAGTGAAATATTTCCAAAAACAATGTTAGCGGAAGATGGGAAAAAGTTTTCAGTAGAACTTGATCGGGATTAAGAAGCTTGAATCAAGTTTTTTTTTACTTTAGCAATTCATAATCTTAAATTACTAACACAAATGAAAAGAATTTTATTATCAGCTGTGGCAGTTGCACTTTGTGCTTCTGGTTTTGCTCAGCAGAAAAAAGACAAATCAACTTTTAAAGAATATGAGCCTGGCTATTACCAGAACTCCATTCTTAAGGATATCAGAATGGTAAATGAGAAATTGGAAAGCAAGGATATGGATAAGAAGTTCTTTATGGACCAAAGCTCCTACGAATTGCCAAATAAGGTTTCGATGTATAAGGATAATACAGAATGGGCACAAAACACCATATCTCAAGGAAATACAGGTACCTGTTGGTGTTTTTCTACAACATCATTTTATGAGTCAGAGGTGTATCGTCTTCATAGGAAAAAGGTAGATATTTCTGAATTATACACTGTATACTGGGAGTATGTTGAAAAAGCACGTCGTTTTGTAAAAGAAAGAGGAGATTCTGAGTTTGGACAAGGATCGGAAGGGAATGCTGTAGCTCGTATGTGGAAGCAGTATGGTGTTATTCCTCAGTCAGAATACACGGGATTGAAAGATGGTCGTAAGTTTCATACACATGAGAAAATGTATAATGAAATGTTGGCTTATTTGAAATTCTTAAAGAAGAGCAATGCATGGAACGAAGATGAGGCAATTGCGACTATTAAGTCAATCATGAATCATTATATTGGTGTGCCTCCAACTAAATTTACCGTTGAAGGTAAGGAATATACACCTCAAACCTATTTAAAGAATTACCTGAAGTTGAATCCAGATGATTATATCGAGTTATTGTCATATAAACAAGAACCATACTGGGAGCAAGTAGAGTATAAGGTTCCTGATAACTGGTGGCATTCGAAAGAATATTATAATGTACCTCTTGATGTTTATATGAAAGCGATTAAAGCAGCTGTACGCGAAGGTTATACTATGAGTATTGGTGGTGATGTTTCTGAAGCTGGTTTTTTACGTACAACAAACTGTGCGATGATTCCTTCATTCGATATTCCATCTGAGTATATTACTGAAGATGCTCGTCAGTTCCGTTTTTCTAATGGAACAACAACTGATGACCATGGTATGCACTTGATTGGATACTATGTTGATAAGAATGGTAAAGATTGGTATTTAATCAAAGATTCTAGTTCCGGATCACGTAATATTGACGAGAATTCAGCAGAATTTGGATACTATTTCTTTCACGAAGATTACGTGAAGCTTAAGATGATGGGCGTTACAGTTCATAAAGATGCTGTAAAGAAATTATTAAAGAAGTTTAAGTAAATTTAACCCTCTGTTTTTAAAACAGAGGGTTTTTTAATATTAGTGTTTTCCTATTTGAATTTTGTGGTTTACGAGAAATAAATTTGTATATCTTTGTACGCCAAATAGTATTGCCTCGATTCTTTCATCGATAATTTGTTTGGAGTTTGTTTCTGGATGATTATCAGGAGGGTATCAGCAATGTTTGAGAAAATTGAATTGTAAAAACGAATTACTGAACAACCTCAATTATAGATTATATGCAAGAAAAGATTTTAATTCTTGACTTTGGCTCGCAGTACACTCAGCTTATCGCTAGACGTGTTCGCGAATTAAATGTTTATTGCGAAATTCACCCTTATAATAATCCTCCTAAATTGGACGATAGTATTAAAGGTGTGATTCTTTCGGGAAGTCCATTCTCGGTTCGCGAAGAAAATGCTCCAATTCCAGATTTATCAGAAATTAAAGGCAAATTACCACTTCTTGGTGTTTGTTATGGTGCTCAGCATTTGGCTCACTGTTTTGGTGGAGAAGTTATGGCATCAAACAAAAGAGAATATGGTCGTGCTAACTTGACTTCTGTTGATGCAACTAATGATTTGTTAGAAGGTATTAGCATGAATTCACAAGTGTGGATGTCACATGGTGACACCATCGAGCGCATGCCTGAAAATTATAAAGTAATTGCCAGTACAGCTGATGTTGAGAATGCGGCTTTTGCAATCGAAGGTGAAACATCATACGGTATCCAATTCCATCCGGAGGTGTACCATAGTACTGAAGGTGCAATTTTGTTGAAGAACTTTATTGTTGGAATTTGTGGTTGCGCACAAAGTTGGACACCTGATGCCTTTGTTGAAACCACAGTGGCTGAATTAAAAGAACAACTTGGTGATGAGAGTGTTATTTTAGCTCTTTCGGGAGGTGTTGATTCTACCGTTGCTGCAATGTTATTGCATAAAGCAATTGGTAAAAACCTATATTGTATTTTTGTTGATAACGGACTTCTTCGTAAGAATGAGTTTGCTGACGTGATGAAAAAATATGAAACTTTAGGTTTAAATGTAACTGGAGTTGATGCCGGAGATAAATTTATTTCAGCTATGGCTGGAGTAACTGACCCTGAAGGGAAGCGTAAGATTATCGGGAACGCTTTTGTCGAAGTTTTCGATGAAGAATCTCATAAAATAGAGAATGCAAAATGGTTAGCTCAAGGTACAATTTATCCTGATGTTATCGAATCTGTATCAGTAACTGGAGGTCCTTCACAGACTATTAAATCTCACCACAATGTTGGTGGATTGCCAGATTATATGAAACTTAAGGTAGTTGAACCTCTTAAGCTATTATTTAAGGATGAGGTTCGTCGTGTAGGTCGTAGTATGGGACTTGAGGAAAAGTTTATTGCTCGTCATCCTTTCCCAGGACCAGGATTAGGAATCCGTATTCTGGGTGATATTACACACGAGAAAGTTCGTATCCTTCAAGAAGTTGATCATATCTACATTTCAGGTTTGATTGAAGATGGACTTTATGACGAAGTTTGGCAAGCAGGAGCAATGTTATTGCCGGTTCAGTCGGTAGGTGTTATGGGTGATGAAAGAACTTATGAAAGAGTTGTTGCCCTTCGTGCAGTTAGTTCTACTGATGGTATGACAGCTGACTGGTCGCATTTACCTTATGAATTCCTTGCAAAGATTTCAAATAAAATTATCAATGGTGTTAAAGGTGTTAATCGGGTGGTGTATGACATCAGTTCGAAACCACCGGCAACTATTGAGTGGGAATAATTCGTTTGTTTTTACACACGAAATCAAATAAGGCCATTTCTTCTGTTGAGGAAATGGCCTTTGTTATAAATGAATAACTATTTTTAGTTTTTAAATTGATCCAGATTATTTCGGTAAAACGCTTCGGCTGTTTTTATATCCTGCACTAATTGCTCCAATTTTTGAATTGCTAAATCCTGATTGTTTTCTAAAATCAGATTTTCTAATTCTACAATTGTTATTCTTGCTTCCATCATCGAGAAATTTGCAAGTACTCCTTTTAACTTATGTGCGGCGTCTTTTGCTCGTTTGTAATCTTTTTCTAATAAAGGTGTTTTAATGTCATCGATACGAGAGTCTTTTATTTCAAAGAATTTTTCAATTACAGTTTGAATAAATTCACGATTATTGTCTACGCGAATAAATAGTTCCTTAAAATCAATAATAGTAGGTTCTTTTTCGATTGTTTTTCGTGGTTCTTTGGGAAGTGCAATTAATTTAAGAACTAATAATTTTAAGTCAAGAGTTTCTGGGAAATATAATAAATTGTTCTCTTTACAAGCTTTATCTTCATCTGAATTTGAAGTTACAACTAGTAATTTGAATTTTTTTGGATCGCTATTTGTATAGTAAGTTCTTAGAGATTCAGCAACTTGATTTAATTTGATCGCATTTTGATCCTTAATTTGAAATTTAGAAATTATTAAATCAAATTGATTGGAGCTGATAAGTTCAATGGCTTCCTGTCCTGTAGTACATTTTACAAAAGAAATTTGAGGCAAAGATTCAATGCTCAACAAGTTATGAAAACCAACTAAAAGGATCTGAGGGTTATGTTTCATGTTTGTAGTTTTCAATGCCTGTAATTCTTATAAAAATTGTATCTTTCGTGGACTTCTGAAATGTAAAGTCAATTTGCGTAAAATTTATTAAAAAGCATAATTTATATGAGTAGTAAAAAAATATTTTTGAGGAACGTAGTTTCTGTCTGTTTAGTTGTATTGTTTACGCATGTCGGGAGTCTTCAAGCTCAATCTGTAAAGAATCAAGCTATAAAGTATCAAAATCTTTTGGCGTTAATTGATGCTTTTTATGTTGATACGGTTAGCCTAGAGCGTTTAACTGAAGATGCAGTTGTAAAAGTGTTGGCAGAATTAGACCCTCATTCGATATATATCAGTAAGGATGAAATAAAGGAAATGAATGAGCCTTTACAAGGAAGCTTTAGTGGAATAGGTATTCAATTCAATATTTTAAGAGATACTCTTATGGTGGTTGCTACCATTCCAGGAGGTCCTTCAGAAAAGGTTGGTCTTCGGGCTGGTGATCGTATTTTAAAGATCGATGACGAGAACGTTGCGGCGATAGGATTGAAAAATAACGATGTTCGTAAGAAATTACGTGGTGATAAAGGAACTATTGTTGAGCTAATTGTAAAGCGTAAAAGAGAAAAAGATTTAATTGATTTTGTGATTACGCGAGATAAAATTCCAATTCATAGTTTGGATGCGGCTTATATGATAGACAATAAGATTGGTTACATCAAGTTGAATCGATTTGCAGCTACAACGTCTGAAGAGTTTTTGGAGGCTTTAATTAAGCTTAAAGGCGAGAATATGCAAGATATGATCATTGACTTAAGAGGTAATGGTGGTGGATACATGCAAGCAGCTATTGAGATTGTAGATCAATTGTTTGAATCAGAGCAACTAATTGTTTATACCAAAGGATTAACTACTCCAAGAAGGGAAAGTGTTTCAACAACAAAAGGGATATTTAAAGAAGGGAAAGTGGTTGTTCTTATAGATGAAGGTTCTGCTTCTGCTTCGGAAATTGTATCTGGAGCTATTCAAGATTGGGATCGAGGCGTGATTCTTGGAAGAAGATCATTTGGAAAAGGACTGGTTCAACGTCAATTTCCTTTGTCGGATGGTTCAATGATTCGTTTAACTACCGCACATTATTACACCCCAACGGGAAGATGTATTCAAAAAACATATGAAAAAGGATTGGAGAATTATCACCTTGATATTTTGAAAAGGTATCAATCGGGAGAGATGATTAGTGCGGATAGTATTCAATTTGCCGATTCTTTAAAATACAATACCTTGGTGAAAAATAGAGTTGTGTATGGTGGAGGTGGTATTATGCCAGATATTTTTGTGCCAATTGATACAACGGCAAATTTCAAATATTTTAATTTATTGGTTCGAAAAAATGTAGTTTATCCGTTTGTGGTTAATTATATGGATGAAAATTTGCCTAAACTGAGAAAAAAGTACCCAGCATTTGAAGATTTTGCGAAAAAGTTTGAAGTAAGTGAAGAGATGCTTACTACAATTGTTGAAATGGGAGAAAAAGAAGGGATTGAGAAAACTGAAGAAGATTACAATGCTGTTGTTGATGATTTAAAACTTCATGTTAAGGCTCTTCTTGCTAGAGATTTATGGAAAAGTTCAGAGTATTATAAGATTGTAAATAAGGATAATGATTTTATAAAAAAGGCTGTGGAAGTACTGAAAAATAAGGAAGTTTATCAAAAAGAACTCGCAAACGAATAAACATATAAATGGAGCCGGAACTTAAACTTCCGGCTTTTTTATTAATATATTCTTAAAAGCCTATGTTTTTAAGTGCTAAAGATTAATTTTGTAGCCAGAATACGGATCAAAAATATTGCTTTTTGATATGCACAGGACTTTTCTTGTGACCGGTTATTTGAAATATTAAGACATTAAAAAAAAGATCGTTTTGAAAACAGATTCGGAAAAGTTTAGGTTGATAGCGAAAACCTTCCATGGTTTAGAGGAAGTATTAGTTCAGGAATTAGAGAATTTAGGAGCTGAAGAAATTAAAATATTAAAGCGTGCGGTGAGTTTTGTAGGAGACAAAGCTTTGTTATATAAAACAAACCTACACCTAAGAACTGCAACTCGTGTTATCAAACCGATTCACAAGTTTACAGCTCTTGATACCGATGAATTATACAAAGGTATTCAGGATATCGACTGGAGTGAATATTTGAATCTAAAAGATACTATTTCGATTGATAGTACGATTAGCTCTGAAGATTTTAAACACTCTAAGTTTGTTACTTACAGAGTAAAAGATGCTATTGTCGATCAGTTTTATGAGAAAACTGGCGAACGTCCTTCTGTTCGTGTCGTAAATCCTAGTTTAAGAATCAATGTGCATATTGACAAGAATACATGCACAGTATCACTGGACAGTTCCGGAGAATCTCTTCACAAAAGAGGATATCGTGTAGCAGAAACTGCTGCACCTCTTAATGAAGTTATGGCTGCAGGTATGATTCTTATGTCTGAGTGGGATAAGAAAAGTAATTTTATTGACCCAATGTGTGGTTCCGGAACTTTGTTAATTGAGGCTGCCCTAATCGCTTATAACATACCTGCCGGTTTGTACCGTACAGAGTTTGGTTTCCAGAAATGGAGTGACTTTGATCAGGATCTTTGGGATGAGATTTACAATGAAGAAACTGAAGTTGATTACGATGGTAATATCATAGGTTGTGATATCTCTGATAAAGCAATGGAAATAGCTGAAGAGAATATTCGTAATGCAGGTTTAAGAAGAAAAATAAAGCTTAAAGTGATGCCTTTCCAACAATTTGTTCCTCCAGTTGAAAAAGGAATTCTAATTACGAATCCTCCTTACGGTGAACGTCTGAAAGTTAAGGATTTAGAAGGACTTTATTCTATGATTGGTGAAAGATTGAAACACCAGTTTACCGGGTATGATGCATGGATATTAAGTTATGGTAAGGAGTGTTTTGATAGTGTTGGACTTCGTCCATCTAGAAAAGTAACTTTATTCAATGGTCCGTTGGAGTGTAAGTTCCAAAAATACTCTATGTTTGAAGGGAAAAAAAGCGATAAGTATAAAACAGAATAATCTGTTGAATTTTGATTCTATATCTGCTTAAGCTCAGGGATATTTTATTATATTTGTCTAGCAAGTAACAATAATTATATTATTTATGAACTTTAATTTAGACCAGTGGTATTCAGAGAAGATAGATGAAGATTCTATTTTCGACTATATGGGGAAAATTGAAGACGAGAATGTTACTGAAATTTTAATGTGCATTGAGCAGATTTTAAAAGCGAAAGATGAGTCTCCAAAAGTTTTTAGAAAGATTTTTAACATTTTAGTAGAATTGGTTCAGAACCTGTATCATCATGGTGAAGTTCCTTCTGATTTTGATGTTTCCTATAAAAAATTTGGAGTCTTAATTCTTCGAGATGAAGGCACACAATATCGAATTTGTGCTGGTAATTTTATTAAAATTGATGGCTTAAGATTAATTCGTGATCGAATTGATCAGATTAATACATTATCTTCGACAGAAACGCAGAGTTTATACCGAATTATTTTGGGGAATGAAGAATTCTCTGAAAAAGGAGGAGGAGGATTAGGAATGGTTGATATTGCCAGAAAAAGTGGTAACAATATGGAATATCAGTTTTACGACTACAATCCGAATTATCTGTTTCTTGCTATTGACGTAATTATTTAAAAAACAAAAAATACAAACTTCCATGAATTCACTTATTATAGAAGGTAGCCCTAAAACACCAAACATAAATTTTGATGGAAATGAAGGTTCGTTTTTAATTTCTGGGCGATCAATTCCCGAAAATTCATTAGATTTTTATAAGCCTGTTATGGAATGGCTTGATTTCTATATTGTAGAACCAAAAGAAGCTACTACAGTAAATATTAAATTGGAATATTTTAATACCAGTTCTTCTAAATGTTTACTTGATGTTTTTAAAAAATTAGAAGTTATTTTTAAAAGAGGTCAAAAGGTAGGTATTAATTGGTATTACGAGGCAGACGATGAAGATATGTTAGAAGCAGGAGAAGATTATCAATCGATAATTAAAATTCCATTTACAATGATTGAAGAGGAGGAGTAAAATCCTTATATTATAAAAGAAAACCACAAGCATTGCTTGTGGTTTTTTTATTGTTATAAATTAACGTTCATATTTTTTTCGATTAAGCTTTCGTTCAAATCCGCTCAATAGTTTCTTGAGTAAACTAAAATATAGAGCTAGATACAGGGTGAATGTCGAAAACCAAATTACACAAATATTTACCCAATAAGTATCGTAATAATTTCCGAAGAATCTTTTTTGAGGCGCATAAAAATGTGCTTTTATGAATTTTCCGTCTGGATTTCTATAGATCGGATCTATTTTTTGAAATAATTTTCCTTTGTATTCTATAATTCGTTCAATATCATTACTATTCCTTACAAATTCTTTTAATCCTTCATTCGAATAAGATTTTTTTATCTCAACAAATGATTGCTTATCAAGAAACTGCTTTTGCATTTCGGTTAGTTTTTCATCCTTCTTACGATTTGCAACATTATATAAGTTGATATAGTAACGATTAAGCTTCTTAAAATAGTCACGAGTGACTTTTATGACATCTAAATTTAGTTTGTCAGGAGTTAACTCATTTAATTTATTGAAAGGAATTGAGATGTTTTCAAGATCTTCTATTGATAGTTCATTTTGAAGAACAAGTAAATTTTCACTTAATTCTTTTTGTTTTTCAGGCTTAGATAAATAACGCTCACTTGTATTTAGCTTGTTTTTAAGAACAGGCAACCAATAATTTTTCCGATAATCGGCCTTACTCATTAACTTTTCGTAAATGTAAAAATTGGCAGCAAAATCATTGTCCTTAAATTGTTTCACAGCTAATGCTTCGTAAGCCCAACGTGCCGTAATTATCTCTCCAAACCATGGGATGGAATTAGGGTCAGAAATGGCCGGGTTTAACTTGTCGAATTTTACAATTACACCGCTTAAAATAATTTGCGGTATAAGAATAAATGGGATAAGAATATAAATAGTAATAACTGTCTTAAAACTATCCGAAATAATTAATCCTAGCATGTTTGCAAAACACCATGCGCTAAAAAGAGCTAGCCAATATTCAAAAAACATTCCTTTAATTTCAAGAATACTATTCCCAATTAAGGTGAAAAGAAAGGCTTGAAAAGCAGAGATGGAAAATAGAATTACAATTTTTGAAAATAAGTAACTTAATTTACTAAGGTTTAGGAATCGTTCTCTCTTTAGAATTTTTCGATCTTGAATGATTTCCTCAGCACTGAGTGTTAAGCCTATAAAAAGTGCAACAATAACCGACATGAATAAATAAACCGGTAAGTTACTATTGTTGCTAAAGGTGTATCCTAGGTCATTTCCAGCATCAATATTGTAAAATTTAATAATGTAGCTTAAGAGAAATGCTAATAAAGGTGTTTCAAATAAATTGATAAACAAATACTGACGGTTAGCCAGTTTTGAAATAACATCTCGCTTTACAAAAACACGAAACTGAGTGAAAATATTTGGAATCTTAAAAGTAACAGGTGGAAGTTCATCTGTATCCTCAATCGATTTGCCAATACAAGAATATTCTTGGTGTTTATTGTACCATTCTACAGGAGATACTTTTCTTACTTGAGTTGGATTACCGTATTCATCAAGAACTTCTGATTCAACGATGTTAAAAATTTGATCTGCATCTACTGTACCGCAAGAGGAACATTCGCTCTCTGTGCGATTGGCACGCATTGTTTGTGATTTAAAATAGGTAATTGCATCAAGAGGGTTACCATTAAAAATTAGATAACCACCTGTGTCAAGTATTAATAATCTATCGAACATTTTAAATATATCCGACGATGGTTGATGAATGACTACAAATATAAGTTTTCCTTTAAGCGCAAGGTTTTTAAGTAAATCCATGATCTTAGCAGAATCTCTAGAAGATAGACCAGAGGTAGGTTCATCTAAGAAAAGTACAGATGGTTCACGAATTAATTCTAAAGCTATGTTTAAGCGCTTTCTTTGACCACCACTAATTTTTTTATCTAAAGGATTACCAACCTTAAGGTTTCGCGCATCATACAAACCTAAATCCTTAAGAAGGTTTAATACGATTCTAATTAATTGAAAGCTACTGTATTTGTCAAAGCAAAGTTTGGCGTTGAAATAAAGGTTTTCAAAAACGGTAAGTGATTCAATTAAAAGATCATCCTGTGACACATGACCAACAACACCATCAAGTTTAGATTTATCGGTAACAATATTATATCCGTTAATTTCTACACTTCCTTCACTTGGATCTGCTGAACCATTTAAAACATTAAGCAGAGTTGTTTTTCCAGCACCACTCGACCCAATAATTCCAACCATTTTTCCTGATTCTTCCTTGAAAGAAAGATCATGGACACCGATATTGTCCTCCTTAAATCGATATTCAATATTTTTGGTTTCAAAAACGACTCTTTTCTGCTTTTCGTCCCTATGAAAGGTGGTTGCAATATCACTAAAATAGATAGGTGCAATTTTAGGGTTTCTAATAGATGACCCTTGTGTAAGGAGATGGACTCTTTCTGGACTAAGAGTTTGTCCGTTCATGAATAGCTCTTCAATTCCTTTGAATCGCATTACAAACATATCTACTCTTTTCAGACGTAGAATTTTAATTTCTCCTATTAAGCCATCTGAACAATAATGTTCACCTATTTCATGATTATCTAATTTGTTGCTAACGGTTAAAAGTCGTTCTGATCTGATAATTTCATCAAAATCATTGAGAACAAAATCTTTTAAGCGTTCATATCCTCCTTCAGGTAAGTTGAAAGTATCTGCTACAGTTTCTACGAAAGCAAATTCTTGTTGGCTAATTTCTTCTTCTGACTTTAGGAATTCGAGGAGCTGGATTAAAACAATAACCTTTTGACGGATAATTAACTCTTCGTTAATCTCCGTGCAAATTCGTAATACCCGGACAGAACTGGCAGAAGTATATTTTTTTATTTTAGCTTTTCTGTTGGTTCTTTTTTGATTTTCTTCGTAATGCTGATCGTAGAGTCGAATGTATTCTTCAGCTGTTTCATTATCAAGCTGTTGCTTTAGGTATTTAGATACCATTCTTCGTCTCTCAATTGCTGAACTTTTTGGGTGAGCAATGATTGCAAAAAGTTGCATTAAAGCTTTAAGAATTCTTTCACTCATAAAATGTGAGACTTAGTGGTAGGTGTGTGCTTTATTGTATTTATTGTCTGAAGCCTATTAGAAGAAGAATAAAGCCTGAGCTTACTTCTTTTTGATTTAATTTGGCTTCAATTGTACAGTTTATCGAATGGTCAAATTGAAAATCCCAATATGGTGAGTTTTGATGATCTTTATTTGAGAACAACAAGTGATTTTCTTCATCGTAGATTGAGAAAATTACATTTTTCTCTTCTTTTCCAGTGGCTCCTACAATACGATAATAATTGTTAGCATAGAAAGTGGTATGAAATTCAGCTACCTCGGCACCAGAAAGTAAAGCTTTGTATTGCTGTCCATCTGAAATGAAATTAGGTTCTAGATATTTTGTACAATTTTTTAGTGTTACATCCGATTGAGCACTAGCGGTAAAGCTTAAGCCAGAAATGAATAGGAACAAGAATATAATATAGTAACGCTTCATGTTTCGTAGTTTTTGTGATTATTTGATAATGTGTTGACGAATTATACTGACCTTTTCAGTAATGGCATCAAGCTGTTTCTTATTCATTACCAACTCTGATTTACTTTTTACAACCGTTAATTTTTGTTTCGAATTTGTTACCGGTGGTATGTAGGTATATTTACTTTCTATTTCATCAAATGTATAAGCCAAATCGATTAAGCGATCTACCAAAAAGTAAAAATCTTTAGATTCGTTAGAGTAGGGAACCAAAAGTTTAATAAGATTTTCCAAAGGTCTTTTTTGTTCCGAAATTCTAGCCATTAAATCATTGCTAGTATTGGCCTGTATTTGTTGTGTAAGAATGTAAATAGATTCAACCCATCCACCAGCAAGAATTAGTGCGCCAGTATTTTCTCGATCATTTGATTTTAAATAATTATCAATTTTTCGATAAGTATTACTTACGATTAACAAGAGCGAATCTCTATTTTCTATATTGGCTTCAATGCGCTGAATTGTAGGTTTATCCATTGCATTATACAGTCCGATGTCTTGCGAGATTATTTTTAAAACCGCAAAATAACTTGCCGCATCTTGTGTTTGACCATAGATATTGATATAACCTAAATCAGCACCGTAAATACCAAAATTAACAGCTTTGCTAAAATTGTCAACGTAATCACTGGCCTTTCTTGTTGTATGCAATATATCTTTATTATACGGAATTCCTGATTGCTCTAGGAGCAATGAAATTTGATATGGTGATGGAAGGCTAAAAAGAATATTATTGTATTTAAAAATATTCGCAGCTCCTTCTACATCTTCCATAATGGAAGCTTCTGTTGCTTCTCCTGTTTGATTCAGTTCAGTCTTATCCTCTTGTCTTAAAATAAAAAATGTGACAATAGCAGCTACTGAAATCAATAATAGAATTTTAATACTGTTTGGTATTTTTTTCTTCGGCATCTTGTATAACTTAAAATTTATTAAGCAATTTAGAAAGAATATGCTAATTCTCAAAGATTAGCTGAAGTCTACTTAGAGACTATTCGTAATAATTACTTATGAATTTGTTAATCGTTTTATGTTTGGATTGAATTCTAAATAGATTGGTGTTTGATTTGTCCAATTTCTTCAATCATTATTACTGTATTAATGGTAAAAAGGATACATTTGGGGACCGATTTTTTTAAAAGAAATTTAACAACAATGAATAACACTATGAAAAGAGTATTCCTTTTAACCTATTTATTAATCATTTGTGCCTTTTTTGCTGATGCTGATACTCGATCAAAAAAATTGAGTATGGAAGATGCTATTTTGGGAAAATGGGGGAAATTTTACCCGGAAAACGTTTCCCAACTTGCTTGGAAAGGTGAAAGTAACCTTATTTCTTATACCAAGGGAGAGGAAATTTTAGCTGCTAAGCCAGGAGAAGAAGTAAAGGTTATTTTTACTTTATCTGGTCTAAATGACATTTTAAGAAAAGAAAAACTTGATGAGCTTAAAAGATTACCGCGTTATTCTTGGGAGAATACCAATGTAATTCAATTTAAAGTTAGAAGCAGGTTACTTCATATTGATATCGCGAGTAAAAAGGTAATCTTGAATTTGAACATTAATTCAATTGGAACAAATCAAGAATTTTGTACGGCGAATTCAACAATGGCCTATACTATTGATAATAATTTATTTATAGCAAATAATGAGAATGGAGAAGTAGCTGTTACGAGTGATTCTGATAAAAATATTGTTAGTGGTCAGTCTGTAAGCCGAAGTGAATATGGAATTGATGGTGGTATTTTTTGGTCTCCCGAAGGTAAGTCTTTGGCATTTTATCGTAAAGACGAAAGTAAGGTAACCTCATATCCATTGGTTGATATTAATACCCGGGTAGGAGATTTGAGAGAAGAAAAGTATCCCATGGCTGGTATGGATAGTGAAGTTGTAAGTTTGGGTATTTACAATTTGGCAAATAAATTAACGGTTTGGGTTCAGGCAGATGATTTTAGATCTGACCAATATTTAACTAATGTTTCTTGGGGAGCAATGGGAGAGTATCTTTATATTCAAGTTTTGAATAGAGCCTCTAATCATATGAGGTTGAATAAATATGATGCCAAGACAGGCGAATTTGTGAAAACTTTGCTGGAAGAGAAAGACGAGCGTTGGGTTGAACCTCAGCATAAATTGATTTTTCTAAATACAAAACCAAATCAATTTATTTATCAATCGAATACTGCAGGCTATAATCATATGTTCCTGTATAATACTGATGGCAAGTTAATCAAGAAATTAACTTCTGGAGATTGGATGGTTACGAAAGTTCTTGGTTTTGATAAGACTGAAAAAAACTTGTTTTATGAATCTACAGAAGTTAGTCCTACTGATCGTCATGTATATAGGTTAAATGTTAAATCAGGTAAGCGTGTTCGTTTAACTATGGCGGAAGGACATCACTCAGTGAAGTTTAGTGCCGATGGGAAATACCTTATTGACAATTACAGTAGTTTAAATGTACCTCGTGTAGTTGCTATTGCCGATACCAAAGGAAAAGTAATTGAAGAATTGGTAAACGCTGAAAACAAGCTTCAGGATTATAATCTAGGTGAAATTTCGTTGGGAACAATTAAGTCTGCTGATGATAAAACAGATTTACATTACCGATTGATTAAGCCGGCAAATTTCGATTCAACTAAAAAATATCCGGTTGTAATATATGTGTATGGAGGACCGCATGCACAATTAGTCACTAATAAGTGGTTAGGTGGAGCACGTCTTTGGGAAGAATACATGGCTCAGCGTGGTTACGTAGTTTTCACTCTTGATAATAGAGGTTCTGCAAATCGTGGAAAAGAGTTTGAAGCAATTATTCACCGTCAGTGTGGGCAACCTGAAATGGCAGATCAAATGAAGGGCGTTGATTTCTTGAAATCGCAACCATATGTTGATGCTGATCGTATTGGTGTTCACGGATGGAGTTATGGTGGATTTATGACAATCTCATTAATAACAAATTACCCTGACGTATTTAAAGTTGCTGTTGCGGGTGGTCCGGTAATCGATTGGAAATGGTATGAAATTATGTACGGTGAGCGTTATATGGATACACCACAAGAGAACCCGGAAGGATATGCTAAAACATCTCTAATTAGTAAAGCAAAGGATTTAAAAGGGAAACTTTTAATCTGCCAGGGAGCTATTGACAAAACCGTTTTGTGGCAGCACAGCTTAAGCTTTATTAGAGAGTGTATAAAAAATAATGTTCAGGTTGATTATTTCCCATATCCACGTGCTGAGCATAATGTTAGAGGAATGGATAGAATCCATTTGAAGCAAAAAGTAAGCAACTATTTCGATGATTATTTGAAATAGAAGAATTAATTTTCGCCGGTTTCATATTTGGAACCGGCTTTTTTATCTTATTGCAGTAGTATCGTGAAAATACAAACCTCTTATTCAAATATTTGGACAATTGCTTACCCAATTATTTTAGGTAGTGTCGCTCAAAATATTATTTCAGTTACTGATACTGCATTTCTAGGACACTTAAGCGAAACGGCTTTGGGTGCAGCTGCTATTGCAACAATATTCTATTTTGCAATTGTCATGTTTGTATGGGGGTTTGGCTTAGGGGCACAAATCGTAATGGCTCGACGATATGGTGAAGGGAATTACAAGTTAGTAGGAAAAACCTTCGATCATGCCTTGTATTTTTTGGTAGTTTTGGCAGTCTTGCTTTTCGGATTTATGGAAATTCAATCGCCTTCACTGTTGAAATGGATGGTGAGATCAGATGGTATTTATCAGGCAAGTAACGATTATATTTCAGTTCGGGCCTGGGGTGTAATGTTTGCCTGCGTTAACTTACTTTTCAGAGCTTTTTATATTGGAATTGCTAAAACCAAAGTTATTTCCTGGAGTACAGCTTTTATGGCTATTGTCAATGTGTTTTTAGATTATGCATTGATATTTGGGAAGTTTGGTTTGCCAGAAATGGGAATTAAAGGTGCAGCTTTAGCTTCGGTTATTGCTGAGGCTTGCGTTTTGGTGTTTTTTATTATTTATACCCTACGAAAAACGCCTGTCGAAAAATATAATCTATTTCATTTTCCTAAAGTTGATAAAGAATTATACAAACGATTATTGAACGTATCATTCCCAATCATGATTCAAAACTTTCTAGCCCTATCGTGTTGGTTTGTTTTTTTCATTATGGTTGAACGAATGGGGGAGCACGAATTGGCAATTTCAAATATCATTCGAAGTATTTATGTCCTTCTTATGGTACCTGTGTGGGCCTTTGGTTCTGCGGCAAATACTTTGGTTAGCCAAGTGATAGGAGAGGGAAATTATCAAGAAGTATTGCCTGTAATATTTAAGACTGTAAAGCTTTCTTTTTTATGTGTTTTGGCTTTGGTTGGAGTTAGTCTAATTAGTCCAGAATTGGTAATTTCTATTTACACAGATGAAATTGGTTTAATTAGGGAGACTAAACCCGTTTTGTATGTGATATTTGGTGCAGCACTTCTTTTTCCTGTTGGAATAACCTTGTTTCAAGGCGTTTCTGGAACGGGAAATACCTTTCATGCGATGTTAATAGAAATTATTGTGCTGGCCTTTTATTTGGGAGGTGTTTATACTTTAATCGAAGTATTTAAGTTGTCCATTTCAGGGGTTTGGATTTCAGAATATTTTTATGCTGGCTTTTTGGCATTAGGATCCTGGCTCTATTTACGATTTGCCAATTGGAAAGACAGTAAGATTTAGTTTGTAAGCAACTACTCAAATTTAACCGTTTCGGGTTGGGTAACTCTAAAGTTATTAAACTTGGGTCTTTCTTCTCCCGAAATTCGGTACTCAAAATGATCAATTTCCTTAGGTGCTCTAGGATAAAATGCCAGTCGAAGCTGAATTGTTTTAAACACTAGATTTTCATTTCGTAGTCGAATACCAAAGCCAACACCATAATAAAAATCTTCTTTAAAGATGTTCTTATTATTAGCGCCAATAAAACCAAGATCGGCAAAAGTGTAGAACGCAAATCTAAATCCTCCTAAAGTATATGGCGTAAAAGCAACACTCTCAAAACTACCTACTAATTTTTGAGTTCCACTCACCGATTCTTTCTTAAATCCTCTAATGCCTTTTTCCGTAATTAAGCTTATGAATTCTTCGGGGAATCGTCGAATTCCTAGCGTGTATTGCATGTCGCCAAAGTGACGAAATCGAAGAGGTCCAATTTGATGTATTCTGCTGAAAAACTTCGATTGTGCTGTTAATACTCCTTGCTCAAATCGCTTAGAATTAAAATATCCTCCTAAAGCAACTCTATTGAATAAATAGCTTCTGCTATTTTTAAGATAAATGGCTTTTTGGAAATCAAATCCAAGGTAATTGCGATGAGAGTACTCTCGGTCTTCATATCCAAATGTGACCTGACTTAAAAAACCATATGGAATATCTTCTGTACGGCCAAAATTATAAATCAAATTACTTTTGTAATATTGAATTTGACTTAAGCTAATACTAGCTAAATAGAGGATGTTATTGTGAAAAAACTGATTTAGTGTTGGTCCAACTTCGGGGCGTTCAAAAAATTTTTTACTTGATATTCTTCCAGCAATATATAGTTTTCTTCTGGCAAATTGTCTTCTCGATTTTACTTTGTAGGAGCGTCCAAACCACATATTTCCATAATTAAAATCGAGTGGTATTTCGTTTAAAATGGGATCATCGTTTTGAATTTCTTCCGATCTCATGGTTTGGGCAATGGTAAAACCGCCTGCATATTTGGTGTTATAAGTTGCAAAAGGTCGATCCAAATCCATCTGAAGAACAGCTTTTTCGTAAGTATTTTGATAGGTGAACAAGGCATCGATATAACTTCTTCGGATATTTTTGATCTTATATTTTCCGGTGTAGCCATATTGCTGATTTTTATCTGCATCGAATTCTAGGGCATTGCTAAATTCGTGACCTAATCCGTAAAGATTTCTGCTGTATATTTCAACTTCGGTAGAAGTTAGTGAGCCAACATCTAAGTTTGCTCCCCAGGAAAATTGATCTTTTACCCACAACTGCAGGTCGACTAATGTTTGAGATCCTAAAACTGGAATAACTCTAAAGTAAGCATCTTTAATGTAGGAGAGCTGTCGAATTAAACGTTCATTATCAGCAATGTTGTAGGGGTCAAGGTCATCGCCTTCTTTTAATCGCAAAAGTTTCTTTAAATGCTTTCTTCTACTGGTATGATGCAATTTGTTACCCGTATTTTCAATCCACGATGTTGCTACCTTGGTTGTATCGTAAAGGGTAGAGCCAAAGGGTTCTAAAACTCGGACACTTATTTTTCGTATTTTTTTTCCTTGGTATTGTACAAAGGCAGTTTCGCTTCGTTCTGTTTTTAAGGTATCGGTAGGTTTTAACTTGTCAGGAGCTACGAAAAATAAGCGATACAGCTCTTTTGTAAACTTACGCTTATCTGCATTGCGCTTTAACGCATGATAAAATTTATTGCCATTGCCAGATTCATTTCCACGATATTTTTCCTTAACTGTATCTAAAAGAAAAACAAAAGTATCTCGGGAGATGATATAAGTGCTATCGGTTAAATTGTGTTGTTTGTTTTTGGAAACAAGGGTATCTTTTCGAGAAGACCTTTGTCCATAAGTCAGGGAAAGGTTTCCAATCGAAAATATCAAAATCAGACAATATGTAACTATTTTACTGATGTGGCGAAAGTTTAATTTCAAAAGGCAAATTCTTCTTTAAAGATATACAATTTGCAAGTAGATCATGCTTGGCAAGAAACAAGAATCGTACCTATATTAACTACAAAATAGTTAAGTTATTTTAAATTCGCGACTTGATTAAGCTTTTCGTGAAGTTGCTTTGTATTTTCTTCTGACCATTTCCATTTCCCTTCTTTACGGATTTCACCGGCTAATATCTTTCCTTTAAATAGTTCAAGTGTTTCAATAGCACTTCCAAAACCAAACCTTTTTAAGCCCATATTAAAGCCAATTTTAGAATAAGGTATTTTTTCCAAACCCTTACATGCAATTAAATAGAAATAGTACAAATGAATTTCTTTTGCATCATCATCGAATTTAATTTCGTAGATAATTCGGTTTCTTTTTAAAAGAAGAAGAAGGATGTACATGAGAAATATGGCGCTCAAGTAAACTACTTTTAATTCTCCAAAGAATAAAAGGATAAGAAGAAGAAGACCCAATAAGGATAGTTCTTTGATGATTCTTTTGCCAAGAGGATATTCCGCAGGGTCTAGTTGAAATTTTTCCATTGCTTATTTTTTGCATAGTTAGCAAATTAGCTAGCCTAAATCAAGCATAAAGGCAATTTATCAAGTTCTATTTTTAATTAATTTCGTTTATCTACTAAATTTTTAGTTGTAAAATTTGGCTACTAAAAATTTAGTACTAAGTTTGTAGTAGATTAATCTAAAAGTTGAAATTGATATGAAGGAGTTGACCAAAGCAGAGGAGCAGGTAATGCAAATTGTGTGGGAATTGGAGAAAACAAATGTTAGAGATGCAATTGCTTGCTTTCCGGATCCAAAACCAGCTTATACTACAGTTGCAACTGTAATGAACGCCTTGGATAAAAAAGGATTTGTAAATAAAATCGCACAAGGAAAATCTCATGTGTTTTCTGTTAAAATACCGAAAGAAGATTATTCAGGATTTAAAGCAGGAGCATTGGTAACCAATTACTTTAATGGGTCATTTTCAAGAATGGCGTCTTTTTTTGCAAAAGATAATAAGTTAAGCATTCAGGAATTGGAAGAAATGATTGAGATCGCAAAGAAACAAATAGAAAAGGAGAAATAGATATGACAGCTTTATTTGACTATTTATTACAAGCATCGGTAATTTTAGCCCTGTTTTATGCGATCTATTTTCTTATTCTTCGGAACGAAAGATTTTTTGTAGAAATAAGAATTTACCTAGTTGTTAGTATAATTCTTTCGCTCTTGTTGCCATTTGTGAAAATACCTTACACGGTAATTGTCGAATCGGTACAATCTTCAGTTCAAACTGAGCTTATGCCAATGTTCTCAGGAGCAATGGAAGCAGCACCAATGAAGCAAAACTACTTTACAATTCCTAATTTGCTATTGGCAGGTTATTTATTTGTAGTTGCGGTATTGCTAATTCGTAGTTTGATAAAAATTAGTCAGATATACAGAATGGTTTTGGGCAAAGATTATACGGTAGTTGAAGATTGTAAGGTTATTGTGTTGGATAGAGCAATTCCGGCTTTTACATTTTTTGGATACATAGTAATGAACAGAGAGGAATTTACCGATGAATCTCGAACAAATATTATAGCACACGAAAAAGTACATGTGGAACAGAAGCATTGGATCGATCTGCTTTTGGTGGAACTAACAACAATTTTATTGTGGTTTAATCCTTTTGCATGGCTATTTGAACGTGCTATAAAACAAACGCATGAATTATTGGCCGATGAAGGAGTTATTGCGCAAGGCTGCAACATTGGAGAATATCAGGCGAGTATTTTAAACCAAATAATGGGTGTTGAAGTCATGGGCTTAGCCAATAACTTTAATTGCTCTATTACTAAAAAACGAATGATAATGATGTCAAATGTAAAAAGCCCAAAAAACAGGCGCTATAAATTATTGATTGTAATTCCTGCTGTACTTGTGATACTTCTTTTTAACATGAAGATAGTTGAAGTTCAGGCTCAGGAAAAAATAATAGAAAAAGTAGTAAATGTAACAACGGTTACTGGACAAATTCTTAATGAAGATAATGAGCCAATTGCAGGTGTTGCAGTTTTGGTTCAAGATTCTAAAACTGGAACAGTTTCAGATATGGAAGGTAGATTTTCAATCCAAGTTCCTGAAGATGGCAAACTGGTATTTTTAGGAGTTGATTTAAACAAAGAGGTAATTTCTGTAGAAGGTTTTATAAAGCATGGAAAGAAAACAGATAACGGCTACGATATGAATGTTCAATTAAGTTATTCAGCTGCAAAAGAAGTTAGTGAAGAGAAAACTTATAAAGGAGAGCCTATTTTTGTTATTGTAGAAGATATGCCAGTGTTTCCTGGCGGAGCATTGAAATTAAAAGAATTTTATGAGGCTGAAGTTTCAAAATTGGATAAAAAATACATAATTGGTAAAAGGAGTTATGTTACCTTTCTTGTAACCAAAACAGGCGAAGTTGCTGAGGCTCGTATTGCAAGAAGTTCCGGAAAGAAAAAAGTGGATGCAAAAGCTTTAAAGATTGTTATGAGTTCTCCTAAATGGAAGCCAGGCAAACAAAGAGGCAAAGCTGTTCATGTTTCTTATACTGTGCCGGTTAATTTTGGTGTGAAAAAAGGTGGAAGCGAATCTAAAAGGTTTACGATTGATCCTAATACTAAAGATACTACTTATGTTTATGTTGATGAAATGCCAGTTTTTCCTGGTGGTACAAAAGCCTTACAAAATTATATCGCAGCAACAGTAAAATACCCATCGGAAGCATTTAAAAAAGGTGTAAAAGGAAGAGTATTTGTAACTTTTGTAGTGAATAAAGAAGGTGTTGTTGATCAAGCAAGGGTGATTAGAGGTGTTGAGACTTCTCTAGATAAAGAAGCATTACGTGCTGTTACAGCAATGCCAAAATGGATGCCGGGAATTGAAAAAGGCAAAGCTGTTGATGTTTCTTATACGGTACCTATTAATTTTGATATTACGGATGATAAAAAAATAGACGAAGTAAAAGTTGATGGAAAAGTATTCACCATTGTAGAGAAAATGCCAGAATATCCAGGTGGACCCAAAGGCTTACAAAAATATATTGGAGCTAATGTGAAATATCCAGCAGAAGCTCTTAAAAATAATATTACTGGTAAGGTATACATTATGTTTGTGGTAAATAAAGAAGGTAATGTTGACCAAGCTCGAGTAGCTAGGGGAGTAGAGCCTTCTTTAGATGCGGAAGCTCTTCGTGTAATTAAATCGTTACCAAAATGGGAACCAGGAATGGAAAAAGGAAAGACTGTAGATGTTTCTTATGTAGTACCAATTAATTTCGATTCTACCGATGATAAAAAGGAGTAATCTTTTATATATCAGCAAAAAAAGGAATGCCTCTAATTTAACTTAGAGGCATTTTTTCATTTAAGTTTTTTGTAACGAAAACAATCTATTGTATGATCATTTACCATTCCGGTTGCTTGCATAAAAGCATAACAAATGGTTGGGCCTACAAATTTGAAACCTCTCTTTTTTAAATCTTTGCTCATCAATTCTGATTCTGGAGTCGAAGCGGGTACTTCAGATAGATCCTTCCAGGAATTTTGGATTGTTTTCCCTTTGGTAAAACTCCAAATGTATCGGTCGAAACTGCCAAATTCTTTTTGAACCTCAAGAAATGCTTTTGCATTTTTTATAGCAGAATTAATTTTCAGCTTATTTCGAATAATCCCTTCGTTAAGGAGTAGTTCGTCCACTTTCTCCTGAGTATAATTCACAATTACATTAGGATCTAAATTATCAAAGGCTTTGCGGTAATTTTCACGCTTACGTAAAATGGTAATCCAACTTAAGCCAGCTTGTGCTCCTTCCAAAATTAGAAACTCAAATAGCATCAGATCATCGTGCAAGGGAAATCCCCATTCATTATCGTGATAATCGCAATACAAGGGATCTTCTCCAGCCCATTTGCATCTACAAATATTCGAGTTTTCCATTAGAGTTCAATTATTGGTTTAAAATAGCCTCAATATTAGCTTTGTCGTTAATATTTGGGAATTTTTCAAGTATTTGCTTAGCAACAGCTTTTGATTCCTTCGTCTGCTTGTATTTCACATGAAGGTTTAGCAAAGCTACATAGTAATTCTGATCTTCAGGATTAATATTGATTGCACTTTTTAAATACTTAATCGCATCTTTCGAATTGTTCCTAAAATCATACATCATTGCGATATTGTAGAATATTCTTGGATTGGTTGTAGCCAGTTTCGATGCTTTCAATAAATAGGTCATCGATTCATCGTAACGCTGGCGTTCAGATAAAAACAGTGCATAGGTGAACATTGTTGCACCATCATTAGGCACATTTTTTAAATAATCCTTGAGTAATATCTCAGCTTTTTCGTACTCACCTTTGTTGTTGAATAATATGGCTAGGTTAATCTTAATTGGATGAAGTAGCTTGTCTTGCCTTAAAGCTTTTTTGTAAAATTCTTCCGCTTTATCGTTTTGTTTGGTGTTGTAATAGAAGTTGGCAAGGTTGAATTTACCAGAAGGGAAATCTGCACTGTATTCCAAAGCTTCCAAGTATTCTTTTTCGGCCTTTTTAAGTTGTTCTTGGTATTTAACGGGTATTTGATCTTTGTTTACAGTATTCAATTTTGTTGCACATTCAACTCTTATGGCTTTTGTCTGGTCATTCAACATTCCTAAAACTTTTTGAAAGGATGTTTGATCGTCCATCAGTAAATTTTGTAATGCATTGTAACGAATATGACCATTGAAATTATTCATAGCTTCATATAATACCTCTTTGGCTTTGTTTTGATAATGCATTCCCAAAAGTCGGATCGCCGTTGCTCTAACAATTTCTGGATATACTTCGTCTTGGTAAATATGTACCAATTCATCGAATCCTTTTTGACTTCCTGTAGTAGCCTCTTTAAAAGCATTACCATATTGAGAAGGACGACCAATTCCGTGCCATTTGTTCACGTAATCAACTGCCCATTGTGTCGATTTATCGGCATGGCATTGGTTACAAGCATTTGGAGTTCCTAATGTTTGTGTTAGATCAGGACGAGGAACACGGAAACTGTGATCATTTCTATAATCTGGTCCCATATAAAACTGTGCAGGCATGTGGCAGTTGATACAACGAGCACCAGCACCAACTTCGAACTTAACGCCATCATCGGCAATTACCGCTTCACCTTTTTCACCTTCTAATTTGTGAAAATGATGATTGTAAGTATCGTAATCATCAGCTCTGTGGCATTGTGTACACAATCTATTGTCTTCAAATAAGCGCTTGGTGCTATGAACATTGTGGCAATCGTTACATTTTACATCGCGCATAAACATTTTACTCTGAGTAAACGATCCATAAACGTAATCTTCATCTAATATCTGTCCATCGATGTGGTAATTTTCACCGCTTGGCAAATTTGGAATGGTATGATTGTATATGTCTGCACTGTGCTTAAAGTCAGATAGTGAGCCACGTCGTGTATGGCAGCGTACGCATAAATCTACGTATTCTTTGTTATCAATTCCGCTCGTTTTAACTACCAAGCCAAAATTGACGTGTTCGTCTCTGGCATAATCAGCTTTTGCAGCCCATTCCAGGTGTTTTGAGGCAGGTCCATGACAAGCTTCACAACTTACATCTATTTCACTCCAAGTGGTGTGGTAGGTGTCTGTTTTAACATCGTAACCTTTTACCAGGTTCGTGGAATGGCAATCGGCACACATTCCGTTCCAGTTCTGAGCTTGGTTGGTCCAGTGTAACCAGTTGTCATGCTCAATAATTTCATCTTTATAAACTTCCGTTGACATGTGATACCACACACTATCTTTCGAATTCCAGGTAAGTGGAAGTGTCTGTAATCTGCCACGATCAAATTCAATTAAATATTGTTGCAATGGATAGTAGCCGAATACATATTTGATCTCAAATTCTTCCATTTTACCAGTTTCGCCATCAGTAAAAGCATAAAAACGATTGTCTCGTTTGTATAATTTATGAGTCATGCCATTGTATTCCAGTGATTGGTTGTTAAAATCACCAAGAACAGTTGAATCATTTGCATGATCCATGGCTTTATCATGATCAGATCCGACCCAATCGTTGTATTCATTTAAATGACACTCAATACAAGTTTCTTTGCCTACATATTCAGCCTCAGCTATTGTTTCGCTGCTAGAATTATAAGTGTTAACAAGTAGGTACAATGGAATCGTAAGTACTGTTACCAAAGCAGCAAGAAAGCTTATGCGTTCTGTTTTTTGTCGATTATCCATTATGCGTAGGTTAGCTGAGATTTGTTAAAAGAAGCTCTTTTTACAGGCTTTCTCGTATCAATAAGAAGTTCTCCATTTTCCACTTTTATTGGAAAAATATCTAGTGGACGAGTTGCAGGAGCAGAAATAACGGCTCCAAATTTATCGAACTGTGAAGCATGACAAGGACAATTAAAACCTCCTGTTTTGGAATTGGTATTTACAACGCAACCAAGGTGAGTACATTTGATCGACATTGCCAAAAAACCACCATCTTCGAATCGTTTCAAAAAGAATTGACCAGTTAAAAATGGATATAATTTATTGTTATCGAAAGAAGAGGCTTTGCCGGCATTAAATAAGTCTTTTGCTCCAGACTTAGTATCTACCTTATTCACACTCCCTTTTATCAAGAATAAAGCTTCAATTGCTGCAACAGCAATCAAAATTCGCTTTATAAATTTTCGTCTATCTAGTTTCATTATGCTATCGTAATTCAATATTTAAAAAATCAACAACATTCCTTCTCCTCTTAGTAAAAGGGAAATGAGTAGCATGCTTATGTAGGATGCCAATATAATACTTGTACTTGCCATGATTAGTTCAGTGCGATTGGCTTGATGTTTCTTCTTCCAAAATAGCAGGAAGGCAACAACAGGAATCATATACAATAGGAAAGGAATTAAGCCAGTTGATATGATGCTAGGCCAGTTGGAAAGCCATAAATCAAAATGAAGAAAATGGTCAAGAATATAGATCAATACAAAAGTATATAGAAAAGAACCTATGCTTGATTGTATGGTGATTTTTTTACCTAAAGGAGAATTGAACCAAACACCAATATTAAGATTGGTGTACTTGTAATAAGGAAGTCCAAAAAAGAATAATGCAGCCGAGAATGGAATAATTACAGCACTAAAGAACGGATGTAAATGCAATAGTAATTCCTGAGCACCTAAAAAATACCATGGAGCCTTACTTGGGTTAGGACTTTTTAAAGGATTTGCTTCTTCAAGCAGTGGAGCGTCATAAAATACTGACACTAAGAAAAGTCCTGCAATTACAATACTTGCAAGCATAATTTCTTTAGGAACTAAATTAGAAATCACATCAACCTTTTGTTTTTCCTCTTGTTGAGGAAGTGCAATCCCACCAGCTTTTCGTACCAGCCAAAAGTGCATGCTCATTAAAATAATAAACAAAATTGGAATGATTCCTGTGTGTAATGTATAGAAGTTGATAAGCGTATTTCCATCAACAGTATGACTACCACGAATCGCGTAAGCTAGAGAATCACCTATTAATGGGATGTACTCGGCAATTTGAGTAATTACGGTAATTGCCCAATAAGCTAACTGATCCCAGGGCAAAAGATATCCTGTAAAGCTAGATGCCAATACCAAAAACATCATAAACAAACCATAAATCCAATTCTCAGCTCTTTTTAAATGAAAACTTTGTGAGTAGTAAGTTCTTATCAAATGTAAAAAGGAAACCAAGACCATCAATTTTGCTGATAAATGATGCAGGTTGCGAATGAACTGACCAAACATTGTATTGTTCTTTAAACCTAAAATTGAATCGTAGGCATGCTGAACTGTTGGGATGTAAGAAAATCGAAGTAATAAACCTGTTATCGAGAGAATTATGAATAGTAATGCACAAACACCTCCTAAGCCGAAAGTTCGGTTGAATTTGACAGCTCGTGAATCAATTTTTGTTGGATGTAAATGCAGAAAAAACTTTTCTAATGATGATGAGGTCTTATCTTCAGTATTCTTCTTAGTCATTACAGGGATTATGTGATTAATAATGTGATTACAAAGAAAGCGAAAATGGATTGAATCTAAAAGAAAATAAAACGAACGCTACTGGTAGGTAATGGTAGTATTGATCCTATTTAAAGGGGGATATTCATTTTTGGAGTGTAATTACCTTTAGGTGAGTAGGTTGTGTGTTTCTTAGAAGTGTTTGTTTTCAGATAAAAATAGAGGTTGGCTAATCTTTTTTAGTTAATTTTATCATCTAAATAATGTAAGTAGTTGGAAGAGTTGATGTTGTAAAGATAAAATCAATTATCAATAATTTGTGTGGCAGATTATGAAACAGTATGTATTGAAAATGTAATTATAATAGTAAGATGAAATTAAAATTATTGCTTTCCATTTCTTTTGTATCCATTTTAATGGGATGTTCTGGAAAAAAAATTGAAAAGAAACAACCCAACATTATCTTTCTTTTTGCAGATGATCAGTGTTACAACACAGTACATGCTTTAGGGAATGAGGAGATAATTACTCCTAATCTTGATAAAATGGTTGAGGAGGGAGCAACATTTGCTCAAGCATTTAACATGGGAGCCTGGACTGGTGCAGTTTGTGCTAGTAGTAGAGCGATGTTGAATACCGGAAGATTTGTATGGAGAGCGTATGATTACGAAAACAAGCAAAAAGAATTGGTTGATAATGGGCAAATGTGGTCTCAAATTATGCAATCGGCAGGATATGATACTTACATGACAGGAAAGTGGCACGTGAAAACAGCTCCACCTAAAATATTTAACCATACCGTTCATATTCGTCCTGGCATGCCTAAAGATAATTGGGATCATGCAAAGCAAGTAAAACTGTTCGCGGAATTAGATGCTAAAAATGGCAATCCTGAAGATATTATGCCTTTTGGATACAATCGTCCACAGAGTGAGTCAGATATAAGCTGGACTCCTTGGGATAAGAATAATGGTGGTTTTTGGAATGGAGGAAAACATTGGAGTGAAGTTTTGAAGGATGATGCGATCACCTTTATTGATTCTGCTAAAGGAAAAGAGAAGCCGTTCTTCATGTATTTAGCTTTTAACGCTCCACATGATCCTCGTCAATCTCCAAAAGAATTTTTAGATATGTATCCCTTGGAAAATATTTCTGTTCCAGAGTCTTTTCTTCCGATGTATCCATATAAAGATAGCATTGGTTGTGGTCCTGCTTTGCGTGATGCTGCTTTGGCTCCATTTCCTCGTACAGAATATGCAATTAAAAAGCATCGCCAGGAATATTATGCTTTAATTACGCATTTGGATCATCAAATTGGGGAGATCATTAAAGCACTTAAGGAATCAGGTGAAATGGATAATACCTATATCTTTTATACTGCCGATCACGGTTTAGCTGTTGGAGAAAATGGCTTGCTTGGTAAGCAAAATATGTACGATCATTCTATGCGCCCACCTTTGTTTGTTGTTGGCCCTGATATCCCGAAAGGGAAGAAGATTGATGCTGAGGTTTATTTGCAAGATATTATGGCTTCATCTATTGAATTAGCAGGTTTGCCAAAGCCTGAGTATATTGAATTCAAAAGTTTTATGTCTTTGGCGCGAGGTGAGCAGACAGAGTCGAATTACGATGCAATTTATGGATGCTACAAAGCTGATTTACAGCGAATGATTCGAACAGATGGATTTAAATTGATTGTTTATCCTCATGGAAAAATAATGAGGTTGTACGATTTAAGAGAAGATCCAAATGAAATGAATGATTTGGCAAACAAACCTGAGTTTAAAGGGAAAATTAAAGAATTGTTTACAAAATTGGTGGCACTTCAACAAGATATGGATGACCCATTAGATTTGACAAAAATATTCACACCATTGCAATAACAAGATATTAGAAGGGATGCTTATTGGTATCCTTTTTTTTTGCAGAAAACGAAGATTTTTGGAGGGAAAAGGAAAAATTGTCAACTTTTCGGGAATTATCATCCTCGGAGAATCTTTAAATTGTCCTCATCTTTGTATCATTAGATAAAACGAATAAGATTAAAACTAAAAATATGAGAACAATTGAAAGTGCTACAGAATTGGAGAAATTACTTAAAGAAGATAAAGCAATATTGTTAGATTTTTATGCTGATACATGTCCTCCTTGTCAAGCAATAATGCCAATTGTGGAAAAGTTAGCAGCCGAATATGAAGGAAAAGTTGACTTTCAAAAAGTGGATGTGCATAAATTTCCTGAATTGAGAACAAAATACGGAATTGGGAGCATACCAACTTTACTATTTGTGAAAAAAACTGAAGTTGTAGATAAAACAGTTGGAGTAGTTGCTGAATCTGTTTTAGTAGAGAAATTAAACAAATTAATTTAAGCCTTAGGATCGTGCCTATTTTAACATTCGCATATATTACAAGTGCTGTTACATTCCTTTGGGAACGATAACAGCACTTATTTTTATTATCCTAATTTGTATTCTTTTAAAATTCCAATTCCATTGCAAAATCAACCGGAACTTTCTTTCCTCTTTGCGCACCTGGTTTCCAGTTTTCCATCTCGTGTGCTATGGTTTTAGCGGCCTTGGCAACAAGATCATTGTCTTTGTTTAGTATTTGAATGTTAGTTACTTCTCCTTTATTAGTAATAGTAAAACCAACTGTAGCCTTACCGCTTAGTTTTTTACCAAACGTACTTTTAAATTCAGATGTTTTCTTTTTAACATACTGTCCTAAACCATATCTTCCGTTCGGATAATGAGGTATCTCTTCAACAATAAAAAACACAGGCTTGTCTGAATTAGACATTTCAGGTACTGGTGGTGGAGGCGGAGGAGGTACATCTCCATCTAAATACATCGATTTACTACCGATGCTAATAACCCCTTTTTGCAATTTAAAATTGAAATGTACTTTTTTGTCAGAAGGGTTTATTTTCTCAACAATGGTTTTGTAACCTACATAAGAAATTACAAGAGCCATTTTTTCTGATTTTGGAACATTCAATTCAAAAGTACCATCTTTATCAACAACAGTACCGGTTGTAGAACCTTTTAGTATAATTGAAGTTCCTGGCATATTAATACCATCTTCGTTGATCACCTTACCAGTAATTAATATGTTGTCAGCGTTATTTATAGAGCTAACAAGAGCTTCTGATTTAATAATTTTAGTTTCTTGTTTGTAATCTGGTTCAGCAAAAGCAACCAGAAGAATTGCCAGTACAGGGATTCCCCACATCATTCGAAACAATTTTCGTTTCGCTGTTTTCTCTTTTGTCATCATTTTGAATCGGGTTGGGCCGAGGGATGAACTAAAGTGATTGGCTAAACCAATTACTTGTGTCCCCATTAGCCGGTTAATTAATAACGCCTGATACCTGACAGGTGAATGGCCCCGGGTTAATACACCTTCGTCGGCCAGGTATTCATGGTTTTGTTTAATAGCTCGTTCAAATAACCAAATAAATGGATTGAACCAGAAAAACACTGTTAACAGTTCTATGATGAACAGATCGATCCAATGACGCTCGTGAATGTGCACCTTTTCATGAGTTAAAATGTCATCTATTTCGTTCTGTTTAAAATATTCAGGATTGATTAATATGCGATTGAAAAACGAAAAAGGTGAGTTAAAAACCTTGTTCTCGTGAATCAAGCAATCGTTAATTTTTTTAGGCTTTGAATTGCTTATAATTAGTATTGGTTTTCTGCATTGTATAAGGATGCGAAGCAATACCAAAGAAGCTCCTGTCAAGTAAATTAGAAATAAAATACTTGTTAAGGATATGCTTTCTTTAATGCTATTGGAATTCGTTTTTTCAATATTGTGATTAAAAATACCAGTGAATTCTGCGACAGTTTCGTTCGCAGTTGCCTGCACATTTACTTGATATTGAACAGGAATAGCAGCGATAACAAGTGATGTCATCAAACTAAGCAATAAGAAGTAGCGATTGGCCTTAAAGTGAGTGCTTTCACGTAAAAGAAACCAATACAGTGCATACAACACGATTAAGCTTACCGATGCTCGAAATAATAATTCAAATAATGCTTCCATAATTATTCCATTTGTTCTTTATCTTTCTTCATTTCCTTTTCGGCTTCCTTCATTATTTTTTCCAAATCAGAAATATCCATATCGTTTTCTTTTGCAAAGAAACTAGCCATTTTAGGAAAGGAACCGTTAAAGTAGTTTCCTAATAGAGAGGTAAACTGAAATTTAGTATACTCAGCTTTACTGATTGTCGGCGTAAATAATTTTGTATTGCCAATTTTACGATGCGAAACAAAGCCTTTTTTTTCTAGTACGCTTAATACGGTAGCAATAGTTGTATAGGCAGGTTTCGATCCTTCAAATTGTTCAAGTACATCCTTAACAATAGCTTCACGCAATTTCCAGATAATTTGCATGATTTGTTCTTCTGCTTTTGTTAGTGATTTTAAGTCCATAGAGTTTTTGATTTTAATTGTATACTACAAATATAGTAGACTTATTTTAAAATCCTACTATGTTTGTAGTAATAAATACTATAAATATAGTAGTAGTATTGATAAGCCCAGTAAAAGCGTATGTTTTTATTTTAAATTAAGCATTAAAGTAATCTTAATAAGTAATCTATTTATGAATTATTACAATAATAAGCGAATTTTGATCAAAAAAAGGATACCTAAATGGTATCCTTTTTTATTGTTAAATATTTTTTTACTTTTTACTCTTATCAAGGACTTCTACTAAATTGATATCGAATATTAGCGTTTCGTTTGGTCCAATTTTGTCACCACTACCTCTTTCACCATACGCCAATTCTGACGGAATGAATAATCTCCATTCTGAACCTTCTGGCATTATTTGGAGAGCTTCAGTCCAACCTTTTATTACTCGATTTACAGCAAAAGAAGTTGTGTCTCCACGTTCTTTCGAGCTATCGAAAACTGTTTTGTCCAATAAAGTTCCATGATATACACATTTCACCCAATCGGTATTGGCAGCAATTTTACCATTTCCTTCTTTTATAATTTTGTATTGCAGTCCACTTTCAGTTTCCTTAATTCCTTTATGTTTTTTATTTTCTGTAAGGAAGTTTTTACCTTTTAGTAGATTGGATTTTCCAATTTCCTTTTGCAAGGAATCTTTTATCGCCTTTTGCTGCTTAAAAATTTTTCTCAAATAGATATCTGCATTTGTTTCAGAAAAATAAGACTTACCATAGGCTAACTCATTTACAAATCCTTTGTAAAAAGCATCTTCATTAAACCCGTTGAACTGTTTGATTCTAATATCAGAATATTTTTCTGTTAGTTGTGTTTTTGCCATAATTTTGGCAAAATTAACAAAGGTCATTGAATCCATTAGGAATGGTACCTGTTCGAAAGTCTTCTTAAAATTATTGGCTTCAATATAACCCAAGGCATAGCTAACACTATCAATACTCGATTTAAAATCCATCTTACCTGATCTTGGTACTTTTCTACAAGCACTAAAACTGACAATAGCAGCTAAAAAAGCGCAAATAATACTACTTCTTCTCATTTGATAAATAGTCTTTTTGAGGTTATTAATCTATTTTTTATCAAAAGCGAATTTACAATATTGTAGGAAAAAGTAAAAATGCTTAGTTCGGTAATCCTTGTTTATAGTTTGAACCTAATCTATATAATAGTTTTTAAGAGTTATTAGAGTAACCCTTAAGCTTTGTTTTTCGTTATCTATTTAAATAAATAACGATGATTCCTTAAATGCTTTACAATGAAATATTTTATCTTAATTCTTTTCATTCTCCTTTCGAATGTATCATTCTCCCAAATCAATGTTGATAGTTTAGAAAGTATACTTCTTTTAAAACAAGGATTGGAGAAAGCTAGAATATTAAATAATTTATCTCATTCTTATTGGAATTCTAATCCTGAAAAGGGATTAGAATATGCAAATGCGGCTTACGAAATTGCTCTAAAGAAGGGTAGTAAAAGTGATATGGCAAAAGCAATGCAAAATTTAGGAATTAATTATTGGGCGGAAGGGGAATCAGATAAAGCTCTTGAATATTTTGAAAAAACATTGCCTTTGTATGTGGAACTTAATGATTTTCATGGTCAAGCATCCGTATTGGTAAACTTTGGAGTGGTTTATAAAAATTTATCTGATTTCGATAATTCTTTAAAACACTATATTAAATCATTGGAAATATGTGAGAAACACAATTTCACTAAAATGAAGAGGAAAACGCTTGGCAATGCTAGTTTAGTTTACCTTGCGCTTAATAATTACGAGAAGGCTTCTAGTTATATTCAGGAAGCAATATCATTAGGTAAGGAATTAAAAGATGATGAAGTTCTTTCTGCTCATCTAAATACCTTAGGGCAAATTTACGAGGCTAAGAAAGATTATATAAATGCTCAAGTTTATTATCAGAAAGCTTTAAAAAATAACATCAAACAGAATAATCAATATGGAGCTACAATTTGTTTGTATAATATTGGAAATGCAAAATATTACCTGAAAGAGTATGATGAGGCCAAGAAGTATTTTCAAGAGTCTCTTTCTTTGAGTCAGAAAATAAATGATCAAATTGGCGTATTGTTTGCGAATAAGAGTATTGGACTTCTTTATGCTGTTCAGGAAAAATACAATGTAGCCTTATTTTACTATGCAAAAGCATTAGATTTAGCTACAACATTGAATTCAAGGGAGCAAAAATTGGAAATTTATAAGAATTACTCCGATGTATACAAATCGCTTGGTAATTATGAAAAAGCTTTAGAATATTTTGCTCAATCCTCGTCTTTAAATGATAGTATTTACAATGAAAAAAGCTCTCGCCAAATTGCTGAAATGCAAACGAAATATGAAAGTGTAAAAAAGGAAAAGGAAAATCAATTGCTTCGAAAAAATAGTGAGCTTCAAACTTTAGCAATTACCAAACAGACCAATTTAAGAAATTCAGTTATTGTATTATTGATTTTGGTGACATTGGTTGTGCTTATTTTAGTTAATCGAAATAAATTAAAGCAAGAGGCAAATTCGGTGCTTTCTCTCAAGAATAAGTTAATTGAAGAGCAAAAAGCAGAGCTTATTCATAAGAATGAAGAACTTCAGAAGCTAAATGCCATGAAGGATAAGTTTTTTAAAATAATTTCTCACGATTTAAAGGGGCCATTTAATAGTATTATTGGTTTTACAGAATTATTAAAGGAAGATTATGATTCTCTGGATGATATCGCTAGAATTGATATGATCGAAGATATTGATAAGTCATCTCAATATGCCTACGAATTATTGAGTAATCTTCTTACCTGGGCACAAACGCAAACAGGTGATATTGCGATGGACAAAAAAGCTCTTAACTTAAGAGAATTGGTTACTAAAAGCATCGCATTGTATGGTTTAAATGCGACTAGAAAAAACATTGATATTGAAATAAATGTTGCAGATTACATTACACTTTTAGTTGATAAAAATACTTCCATGATTGTTATTGGAAATATTGTAAATAATGCCATTAAATTTACTCCGAATGGAGGTTTGATATCTATAAATGTATCCGATAAGGAAGACTATATTAACTTGCATATTGTTGATACAGGTCTAGGGATGCCACCAGAAGTTTTAAAAAAACTTTTTAGAATAGATGAAACGGTAACAAGTGAAGGAACCAATAATGAAAAAGGAACTGGCTTGGGTTTAATTCTATGTAAAGAATTTGCAGAAAAGAATGGTGGACATATTGATGTGAATAGTAATTTTGGAAAAGGAAGTGAATTTATTGTAACGCTTCCTAAAAAACTGCTTTAGTATTTATCTTTTCCTATTATCTTTAAAACACTCAATAAATGATTCTTTCAAAAAGGAAGGAAAAAGTTATTGGTAACTTTGAAGAAGTATATGTCATGAGTATTTTACACCAACCAATAATTGTAGAACAAAAATTTAACAAGACCAGAGAGCAGGTTTGGAGTGCCATTACAGAGTTGCCTCAAATGCAAAAATGGTTTTTCGAGAATATCCCAGAATTTTTGGCGGAAGAAGGGTTTGAGACCAGGTTTAATGTAGATGCTGGTGAAAGACAATTTATGCACCTATGGAAAATTACAGAAGTTATTCCATTGCAAAAAATTGTATACGACTGGAGATACGATAAATTAAGTGGGAGAGGAATAGTTAGTTTTGAATTGTTTACGGAAGGAGAACAAATTCTACTTCGTTTAACAAATTTTGGACTAGAAACCTTTCCAAAGGATATTCCTGAATTTTCCAGAGATTCTTGCACGGGAGGTTGGCAGTATTTTATTAATCAAAGGTTAAACGATTATTTGAATCAATAATGAGTCAATTTATAAAGTATTCTTGGAATATTCTACTTGTTATCATTTTAACTGCATTAACTCAGGTTGGCGGAATTGTATATTTGATCAGTATCGTTTTATCTAATTGGATACGATACCAAATGCGTGGTAAATTAGCTTTGGTATTTACAATTTTATATCTGATATGCACTTTTCTGATTGTACCTCTGACCTCACCTTGGTTTGGAAGACAAAAAATTGATAACAATTCTTATTTGAAGCCAGCAAATTATCTAACGGTTTTATTAAATCGGAACTATGTAACAAATGAGACAAATGTATTTTTACAGGAGACCTCAAATCAGTTAATGAGTGAGAAACCTGAAATTCAAATTCGATATTTAGATGCCTGCTTTCCCTTTATTAAAGGGTTTCCGCTATTGCCACATTTAAGCCACAATGATGGTCGTAATATAGACTTTAGTTTAGTGTACGAGGATGAAACAGGCATAATTTCGAATAAGGGAAAGTCTTTGAGTGGTTATGGTGTTTTTGAAGATGCTCGTGAAGATGAATTCAATCAATGTAAAGATTGTTTAGAGAAGGGATATTTTCAATACGATTACCCCAAGTATCTAACTTTGGGAAGTATTAATTCTGATTTGCGATTTTCGGAAACAGGAACAAAAGAATTGATTAAGGTCTTCTTAAGTCATAAAAACCTTACCAAATTATTTATTGAACCACATTTAAAGCATAGGCTAAACCTTACTGATAAGAGGGTTCGATTCCATGGTTGCGGTGCAGTTCGACACGATGACCACATTCACATTCAAATTAAATAAATATGATTCAGTTGAAGCGAACTAACTCTGATAATAAGTATTTTATAGAATTAGTGGAAATTCTTGATGCAGATTTGAAAATAAGAGATGGAGAGGATCATTCTTTTTATTCTCAATTCAATAAAATTGATCACATTAAATATGTTGTTATCGCATATGAGTGTGGTAAACCTGTTGGTTGTGGCGCAATAAAAGAGTATGCTCATAATGTGATGGAAATTAAACGCATGTTTGTGTTGCCTGAGACTAGAGGAAAGGGAGTTGCCTCAAAAGTTTTGATGGAATTGGAAAAATGGACATGTGAACTATCTTTTAGCAAGTGCATTTTGGAAACCGGAGTAAAACAACCAGAAGCTATTGGATTATATTATAAAAGTGGCTACCAATTAATACCTAATTATGGACAATATGCTGGAGTTGATACAAGTGTTTGTTTTGAGAAGCATATGATTTAATTACCTCTTTGTCAGTAAAACCCAAATTATACTGAAACCATCATTGATACTGCTTTTTTTGGTCATATTATGCTCCATTTTGGTCATTTTGTGCTAGTCGTGAATTCTTATTTTTCTTTGCTTTACTAACAAGATAGATTAGATCGAATATTATATTACTTGCATTTTTTTTGCAATATTTAGTAAATGTAAATAATGCATTAAAATATTTGTAAATGGTTTTTCAAGTTAGATATGAAACAGGAGTGGCTCATACATTGTGGGAGATTGGGAGCCTCTCTTGTTTTTCTTATCTTTATAATTCAAGAAAAGAATAGGATGCGAAGAAGAATTTTAGTTTGCTGTTTTGTTTTTCTTTTAATATGTAGCTCAAAGCTGCAGGGAACTCAGTATTTTCAAAAACTAGCAAAGTATACAACTGAGCATGGTATTGCCAACAATACTATTTCTTCAGTATTTCAGGATTCTACGGGTTTATTATGGATTGGGACCTTAGAGGGATTAAGTAGCTACAATGGGTTGGAATTTATAAGTTATCCAATGTCCGATTCAATTTTTTTGCATGCCATTTCTTTTATCGATCAAATCAATAAGAATCAACTTTTATTGGGAACCAACGAAGGGAATTATCTGTTCTCAATTTCAGAAAAAGAATTTATAAAACTTCGTCTACCTCAAGATGAACATGACCCAATTACTGTATTCTTTCGCACTAAAAACAAAATTTATATTGGAAGTCGATCAGGATTATTCGAGTATGATGAAGAAAAGCAAATTGGTATTCGAGTCTTTGATCAGGATATTACTTGCAAATGTATTTCGCCGAATGAAAAACTTTTGTTGGGAACAAATGAAAATGGCGTATGGGAAGTAAATCTCGAAGCTGAAACGTTTGCTCTCGAGAGGTCTTATCCAGAGCTTAAAAATGAAAAGTTGGTGTCGATTGAATTTATGGAGAATGGGACTCCAGTATTTTTAACAGATAAAGGATTGTGGATTTCAGGAATAGAAGAAATTAGGACGGAAACTCCTGACTTTTTTACATCATTGAATATTTCGAGTTCTGATGGAATTATTTTGGGAACCTATGGAGAGTCTGTTCAGCAACTACAGCAGATTGATGGTAAATATAGTTTGAAGGATTTTATTGATCGAGATAATGAAATATTTAATGACTATTACGATGCACAAGTAAACATTCTTTTTCGAGATTACTCAGGATCTGTATGGGTTGGAACAAATCGTGCAGGTTTGAATAAAATTGATCGTAAAAAAATCACTTACAAAAAATACAAAAGCAGTTTGCATGCTCAGGAGCCTGAAGCTGGCTATATAAATGCTATAACTCAGACTGAGGATGGCAGAATATGGATTGGAACTTCGGGTAAGGGCTTGTATTTACTTGATCAGGAAAAGGAAGAGTTGATTCCTATTCCTATTCTACAAGGGAATATGAATGATTTGTTCATAGAAGCCATTTTGCGATTTAAAGACAAACTGTATATCGGGACAAGGCATATGGGAATTATAACGGCTGATTATCCTTCGTTAAATTCAAAAAAAGTTATTGCTTCGGGGCAATTGTTTTCGAATAAGGCAGGCTTGGTTAAAAACGACTACATCTATGGTTTGAAAAAGTTTAATGATAAATTGTACATCTGTTCGAATAAGGGAAGTTTTGTTTGTGAGGGAGTAGCAGATAATTTACGAAGAGTGGATAGTTTGCCATCTATTGACATCCTAGTTGATTCTTTAGATAATATGTGGATACTTTCTTTAGATATGGAATTGTACTATAATCAAGAAAAAATTGAATTGGCTTCAGAAGTATCAAATTTTCATATTGAATCTAATGAAATTTGGGTAGCAACTTCAAAAGGTCTTGCTTTAATTAGTAATGGAAATTCAAAACCTACATTTTTTAATCCTCCTAATAAAGTAATTGAATTTACTTCAATTTCGAAAGATGAAGAAGGGCAATTTTGGCTTGGATCTCGAATGGGAATATATCGATTCGATTCTAAAAGTAAATTATTTTCAGGTTATCAAATTCCAGGTGGTTCAAAGGCTAATAGTTTCAATCACGGAAAATTGGTGCATAGTCAATCAGGGCAATTCTATTGGGGAAGCAACGATGGTGTCGTTTCTATTTATCCTAAGGAAAATAGTTATTTAGCTACGCCTTTATATAAAGTTGAGCAAGGAACTAATGGATCAGAGTCTGTTTTTAAAATCTATAATTATTCATTTAATCATCATGAAGAGAATGGAATAGCTTATCGATTTTCTGATCCTGACTCTACATGGAGATACATTTCCGCAAATCAATCTATTCTTGATTTTTCTCATTTTGGAAAAGGATCTTATCAGGTGGATATTACAGCAATAAATTCCGATGGTATAATAAGTAACGATTATGCTTCTTTCGAATTTCAAATGAAAAGAGCTTACAATAATGCTACGATTTTGTGGTTCATCTTTGTAACCATTATAGGAGCAACTGCATTTCTCTATTGGAGATCAAAGAATGCAATTAGATCTTTAACTGTGGAAGAGGAAGAGCCGACTGAAATTGAAACGCCGGAAGAGAAAATTTTCAAAGAATGGATGAAGAATGAATTTATGCAAAAGGCAATTCTTTTGATTGAAAATAATCTGTCTAATAATACTTATGGTGTAAATGAACTCTATGCTGACATGCAAATGAGTAAATCAAACTTCTATCGAAAGCTCAAAATCATTACCGATCTGTCACCCAATGAACTGATTCGATTCATTAGACTTCGAAAATCAGCTCAGCTGCTTATTCTACCCGATTTAAGTGTGAATGAAATTGCCTACGAAGTGGGATTCAACACACCTTCTTATTTCACACGTTGTTTTAAACAGCAGTTTGGCATAGCTCCTTCAGAATACAAAGAGTATTATGAAAATCTTTGTTCCATTACTGAATCAGTAGAGTAATTCGACACAACATTTAGAGTTTTTTAGAATATGTATGAGTTTTGAATTGATTTTTGTGTCAACTCACTCATTTTAGTGCAAATTGGTCATATCGTGCTCAATTTTGGTCAATCAGTACCATCATTTCCCTCCTATAATCGCGTGTTTTGAAAGGTCTTTAAGAGACTTGTAGTATTATCTCGAAAGAGTTAATGCTAGATCAAAATTCTTAGGAATGCTCCCACCATTCCTGATTAATAACAAATATTAATTAATAAACTAACCTAAAATTTTATGAATCAAAACTCAAGAGATTTAGCAAGGCAAAGCAGCCTTCTAAAGAAAAGTTTTTCATGGATTGCAAGCTTGTGTTGCGCCGTTTTTTTTATTTCGGTTACACCAGCATATGCATCGTCCGTTAATGAAAAAAAGGAATCGACTGTGCTTCAATCTCAGGAAAAAAGAATACTGGGAAATGTGGTAGACAAAAATGGAGAATCTTTAATTGGTGTGAATATCATCGTTAAAGGAACTACTACGGGTACCATAACTGATTTTGATGGGAATTACGAAATAAGTGTTCCTGAGAATGCAACTCTGATTTTCAGCTTTATTGGTTTCTTAAATCAAGAGGTAGCAGTAGCTGGCAAGTCAATAATTAATGTTACGCTACTAGAAGATGCTCTGGGACTTGACGAAGTTGTTGTCGTTGGGTATGGAACCCAGAAAAAAGCTAACCTTACGGGATCTGTTTCAGCTGTAAAAGGTGATGAAATGGTGAAAAAACCCATGACCGATGCACGTCAGGCCCTGCAGGGTGTATCTACTGGTGTCACAATCGTTGATCGTGGAGGAGCTCCCGGAGATGAAAATCTTAACATCAATATTCGTGGAATTGCAAGTATACCAGATGCTAATAATGCTTCAAAAACAGCACCCTTTAGTTTTAGTCGATGGTATTGAAATGTCAATGAGTGATATAAACCCTTCTGATATTGAAAGTATTTCAATTTTGAAAGATGCAGCATCCTCATCAATTTATGGTGCAATGGCAGCCAATGGTGTTATCCTGATTACCACAAAAAGAGGACAAGAAGGTGGCTACAAAGTCAACTACGATGGCTATTATGGCTGGCAAACTCCTGCTACCCTACCCGAACAAGTTGGAGCTGAAGATTACCTGAACCTGGTAAACGAGGCCCTTGTTAATGCCGGACTGGATGCAAAATACTCTGATGATTACATACAGAAAACGGTTGCTGGTGACGATCCAATCAATTATCCTTATGCAAATCTGTTTGAAGAGCTGTTCGAGACCGCTCCGGTTTTCAATCAATCACTACGAATCAGTGGTGGAAATGAGAAATCAAAAATAGCCTTATCTCTGAATCATATGGATCAGGAAGGTATGCTTAAGAATGTCAGTTCGAAGCGCTATGGTTTCCGTTTGAATACAGACTTTCAGGTGAAAGACAATTTTAAAGTCAGAGCAGATGTTTCGTTCAACCGAAGAGATAACGAAAAGCCAAACAGGTTAAATTCAGCTATAGGAGCCATGGTGGGCACCTCACCCGTTACTGTTTTAAAGTATCCCAATGGTGTGTATGGTTTGAATAAAGACAATACCAATGCCCTGGCTTGTCTTGAAGTTGGCGGAATGAATGAGTCCGTTGATGAAACGCTTAACATGAAAATCGGAACCGATATAGAGATGGTAAAAGGCTTAACGCTTAAGGCTGATCTTTCATACAAAAGCATCAATAACCGTTACAAAAACTACACCGCTGCATATGACTTTGTGGATCCTGAAAATACAGACAATGTCATTCAAAAATGGTCACCAAGTAAATTGGTCGATGGTCGATGGCAACAGGAGGAAATCAACTTTAAGGCCTTGCTGAATTATAACACAAGCTTTGGCGATCATGAACTCGATCTGTTAGCAGGTACTGATATTACAGAGAATACAGCCTATATCCTTAATGGAGCGCGTAACAATATTTACGGCGATAATTATACGGAGTTGAACACAGGTGATGCCGAAGGTCAAACCAATGAAGGTTACCAGGAAGACTGGGCTTTACTTTCATATTTGGGAAGGGTAAACTATGCCTACAAAGGCAAATACCTGCTTGAAGGAAATATCCGTTACGATGGATCATCCCGATTTGCAGAAGGAAACAAATGGGGCGTCTTCCCATCCTTTTCAGCAGGTTGGAGAGTGACGGAAGAAGATTTTATGAATGAGATTAGTATGGTAAATAACCTGAAACTAAGAGGTAGTTGGGGACAATTAGGGAATCAGAACATCGGTTACTATAAATTTTCGTCTACCGTTTATGCTGATTTCCCTTATAACTTTAACGACAACGAGGTGAATGGCTATTCGCAATGGTATTTTGCTAATACCGATATCACCTGGGAAACAACCGAAATGATAGATTTTGGTTTGGACCTTGCCTTATTCAACAACAAACTGGAAATTGTTGCTGACTGGTACCAAAAAGATACCAAAGATGTTCTGTTGAAATTGCCAATTTCATATTTAACCGGACTAAGTGCCTCAGAAACCAATGCCGGTCAGGTTCGAAACACAGGTTGGGAACTGGCGATTACCCATCGAAATACGATTAATGATTTGACTTACTCTATCGGTTTCAATATCTCCGATGTGAAAAATGAACTGATTGACTTTGCAGGAAACGAGCCTTCAATTAGCGGATGGACTATCCTAAAAGAAGGTGAAGCGATCAATTCATTCTACGGATATGAATCTGATGGCTTATTCCAAACTCAAGCCGAAATTGATGCGCATGCCGTTCAACCTAACCAATCGGAGCTGAAGCCCGGTGATATTAAACTGGTTGATCAGAATGACGATGGTGAGATAAACGACGATGATCGTAAGGTCATCGGCTCTCCAATTCCACATTATACAGTTGGTCTTAACCTTTATGCCGAATACAAAGGTTTCGATTTTTCAGCCTTCTTTCAGGGTGTTCTCAAGGCTGAAAACTATTTCTATGGTGCACCTAACGAAGGTCCGGCATATGAAATCTTCACAACAACCCGTGTATTGGATCGATGGACACCTGAAAACACCGATGCTTCCTTTCCAAGATTACAGGCTGCCTCAAACAAAAACAACTATCTGTACAACGATTTTTGGATAAGAGATGCCTCATACGTCAGATTGAAAAACCTGCAAATTGGTTATTCTTTCCCTAAATCTGTATTGGAAAGATTAAAGCTTGATAAATTGAGATTATATGTCGGTGGGACCAATCTGTTTACCATTACGGATGTAGAATCGGGACTCGATCCGGAAACTTATGATGGAAGACCAAATTACTACCCACCTGTTTCAACCTATACAATGGGAATTCAAGTTCGATTCTAATAGAATATAAGAGAGAAATAAGTGAAATTCCCGATTGTTATCGGATTATTTAAAAAATGATTATATGAAACGTCCATGACAAAGGTGTTTTGACACACAGGGAGATGATTATCCCTGAATGGTAAGTTCCATATGACAACTAAAAAATAAATTATAATCATATGAAAACAAATATAATATGCTTAGCCACAGTTTTTTTGATGGTACTGGCAGGCTGTAGCGACGATTTTCTGGAGCGTACACCTAGCGATCAGGTATCTTCAGCAGATTTCTTCACTCAGGAGAAAGATTTGGTCTATGCATTAAATGCAGCCTATGCTTCTATTGGTTTCAATAGCTGGGGAAGTAAATATGGCTATTCAACCGATTTGCTTCGTGTCGAAGCTTTAACCGATAATGCACTTGATCACCACTCATGGAATGCGGGTTATCGTCTGGCTGACGGAACAGCCTCTTCTTATGACGGCTATGTTGAAACCCGCTGGAAAGAACGATACAGAGGTATTCAAAGAGTAAATAGAATATTGGAAGGTGCCGATGGGGTTACCGATATTAATGCCGACTATAAGGCCCGCTTACTTGCTGAAGCAAAATTCCTGAGAGCCTTCTTTTATTTTGATTTGGTTTACCTGTTTGGCGATGTACCTTTCCTTACAGCCAGTTTAGAACCTCAAGATACAACACCTGTCGAAGATGCTGATGGCGAAAAAGAAGCTTCTGAAAACACTAAGCGAACGGATAAGAATGTTATTTTGGAAGCTATTGTGAAGGACTTGTCAGAATCTGCTATTATCCTACCAAGTTCATATGGAAGCGACGATCAGGGAAGAGTAACGAAAGGTGCTGCAATTTCATTAAAGGCCAGAATTCTTCTTTATCAGGAAAAATGGACAGAGGCAGCTAATGCGGCAAAGGAAGTAATGGATTTAGAAGTTTATACTATTTATCCGAGTTACGAAAAGATGTTCACCTACGAGGGGATCGGCAACTCCGAGGTCATTTTTGATTTACAGGAAGTAAAAGACTCTGATAACCAATGGAATTTCACAGTTCAGAATTATGGCCCTAACTCAGCAGGTGGCTGGAGCAGTGGTTGTCCTATGCAGTCTTTGGTTGACACTTATGAGTGTACCGATGGTAAAACAATAGCCGAATCAGCTTTGTTCGATCCAAACGATCCATATGCAAACCGTGACCCTCGAATGAAATATTCCATTCTTTATCCGGGCAACGACTGGCGCGATGGTGTCTTTAACTCGATTCCCGGAGCAACTTACCCTGGAAAAGAAATCATTCCAGGCGATGACTTAACCGACGGTACAGGCGGTCAGTGGAACAAAACAGCCACAGGTTACAATTGGTTGAAATATATATCAGAAGACGATATCGACAATGGCGACTACTGGAATGGTTCCATCCATTACATCCTGATTCGTTATGCTGAGGTTCTACTGACTTATGCCGAAGCAAAAATTGAGAGCAATGATATCGATCAGTCTGTTTACGATGCCATAAACGAAGTGCGCCAACGTGCCGATGTGAACATGCCTGTGGTTACTAGTGGTAAAAGTCAGGATGAGTTGCGTACGATACTAAGACGCGAACGACGCGTGGAATTGGCTTTTGAAGGCTTGCGCCTGATGGACATCAGAAGATGGAAAATTGCAGAGAATGTGATGCCTGGTGTACCTGAAGGCTTGACTTACACTGATCCTGACTCAGGGCAACCCGTAACACTTTCGTGGGGAACACGTGTATTCGACCCTAACAAACATTACCTGTGGCCTATTCCACAAGCAGAGATTGACATTACCCACATTCAGCAAAATCCTGGATGGTAATACATAGAACATATTCCTGGAGTAAATTACTCCAGGAATATCTTATAAAATCACAAATTTACAACAGAATATTTCAAATTATATCTAACTTTTAGTTGTTAGCGAAATGAGTTGAATTAGGAAAGAAAAACCAAAATGAATAGAATACTATTATCAGTCATTTTTATCTACCTCTTTCATAATGCCATTGCGCAAGAAAAGGTATTTCCGGGAGCCGATGAGCAAAGCCCGTCCCGAGCCCAATATTTTTCATGGATCAACAACACCAACGAAGGAACTACTGAGGAACAAACCCTTATCAATCTTGATTTTTTCCAGTGGCTTAATCAGGAGTACGGAATGGTTCTTGACATTTACGCTTTCGACGCGGGTGCTATCGATGGCAAACGATTTTACGGCGATATGCGTTCCGAACGTTTTAAAAAACAATTTCCCAATGGCTTCGATCCCCTTTACGAAAAAGCAAAAGCCATTAACACACGATTAGGTGTTTGGGGTGGTCCCGATGGTTTTGGAGATACCGAAGCTGAAAAGCAAGCCCGAATTGATCAGATGGTCAGCCTTTGTAAAGACTATGAGTTTGCCCTGTTTAAATTCGATGCCGTTTGTGGTCCTTTACGTCCTGAAAAGGAAGATGCCTTTATCGAAATGATGAAAGCCTGTCGCCAATACAGCCCCGACCTGATTTTGCTAAATCATCGCCTTGGCTTAAAGAAAAGCAAGCCCTATGCCACTACCTTTCTGTGGGGTGGTCAGGAAACTTATATCGATGTGTTTACCACCAACAATACAACAGCACCCCATCACCGCGCCGGAGCTCTCGACAGAGGCTTAGTTCCCGGGTTAAAAAGATTAACTGAAGATCATGGCGTTTGCATCTCATCCTGTATCGACTATTGGGATGATGATTTGATTATGCAAGCTTTCAACCGCAGCATGATATTGGCTCCTGAAATTTATGGTAACCCCTGGTTACTAAATGATGATGAATATCATAAATTAGCTGGAATATATAATTTGCATCGTAAATATGGAAAAATACTAGTTTATGGTATCGTACTACCAGAAGAGAAATATGGGAATTCTGCGGTATCTAGAGGTGATGAAAATACACGCTTTGTAACCCTCACGAACCTGACTTGGGAACCAATGACCTATACCATTAAACTGGACGAAGAAATCGGTTTAAGTACTGATAAAAATATTGAACTCAGACAATTCCATCCCACCGAAAAAATTATTGGTGATTTTAGTAAGGGAGAAGAAGTTGAAATTTTAGTTGAACCATTTCGTTCATGTTTACTTATGGCTAGTTCGAAAGTAACTGACGAACCTAGCTTGTTAGGAACAGATTATCAGGTGGTACGTAATGTCCCAAATCAACCTGTTCTAATTAAAATCCTTGGAAGACAAGGCACGACTACGAAAATTCAGCTGAAAAATGCAGGAGAATATAAAAGTGCTAGTCTTAATGGTAAGAATGTCAGTAAGTTATTGAATGGTAGATTGCTGAGGGTTAATTTTGAGGGAGATATATTGCAGAGTGAATCTCAGCGTAAATTATCAAAGTTTGAATTGATCGAAACACCTTTTGATGATGAGGCTTTATACGAAGCCACCTGTTTTGCTGCCGATAATAACGCGCTCGAAGTCCGATCGCTTAAACGATCAGGCGCCACAAATATTCCTCAGGTGCAAAAAGCCAGAGATGCCTTCTTCAATCAAGACGTTTTTATAAAACGAGGCATATGGGACAAGAACCTCTTTGATGGCGATATGGAAACAGGCTACTGGCCAAGCAGAAAATACAATATCGATCAGAAAATTAAGGGCGGATGCTTCCGTCTTGACCTGGGTCGTATCACCGATTTGGATCAAATCGTTATTAAAGTGCCTGACGAATTTTCGCTTCAACCTCTTCTGCTTGACGAAGGTAATTATGCTGAGGTTTCGTCAGATCTGAAAAAGTGGAAAACTATTACCTATTACGCTGGTGAAGAAATGGTCATCGATATAAATGAACCCATCCGTTACCTGAGACTGGGGGCACAACCGGGAAGAATCGTTGAAATTGAAGCGAAGAAAAATGGAAAGATGCTGGACCGTAGCAATTGGACAGCCTCAAACCTCTTTGCACACGCTAAAAAAATGGAGACACAACAAACATGGCAAGCCAACTTCAAATTGGATGAAATTCCTGAGGGCTCATACCTGTCGATTGCCATCAACGGCAAACACGGTACCGAGGGTGCTTATGCTGCTGCAAAGATAGACGGTGAATACCTGGGTTGTCCCGACCGTGCTGTTTCATTCCCATCCAACACCTGGGAGTTTGTGAATTCGAGACGAGACAGCAATTACACCTATTACCTTCCTCTGGATAAAAGTATGATTGGTAAGAATATCGAGGTGTTTGTGATGGGATACGATAAGGAACATACAGACATCAAGCCGGAGGTTTGGATATCGGCTGGGGCACTACCGTTTAAAGAGCAAATTTTAGAATTAAAGAAATAATCAAAGAATATGAGAAAACTAATATGCTTCCTTAGTATGTTCATTTTAATTACCACAGTGAATGCTAAGGACTATCAACTAAAATCACCTAATCAAAAAATTAATATCACCGTTCATACAAATGGAGAAATTAAATTTTCAGTTGGACATGAACAAAATCTATTCGTAGCACCTACAGTTATTGCAATGGAGCTGAAAAGAGGTCTTAGTTTGGGCGTAAATCCTGTTGTGATTAAAAAATATACCAATAGTGTTAGTAGAGAAATCAGACCTGAAGTTCGTGAGAAGAACGAGATTGTTATTGAAAATTACAATGAGATTAAATTGTCCTTCAAACAAAACTTCGACTTGGTATTCAGAGCCTACGATAACGGGATTGCTTACCGTTTCGAAACCCGTTTCCCTGCTGAGATTACCGTGAAATCGGAAACCGGTAAGTATCATTTCCCTGACAATAAACTGGTATACTGGCCAAAGGAAAAAAGCTTTCATTCAAACAACCAGGTCTATTACGATTTTACTTCACTGGGTGAACTATCTTCAAAAGATCTGGGTTCTTTGCCCGTACTTATGACATCGGAAAATGCGCCAAGCATCTTAATTGGTGAAACCGATCTGGAAGACTACCCGGGCATGTGGTTCAATGGTGCCGAAGGAAACAGTTTGGTTTCTACCTTCCCTGCTTATCCTGACAAGACAGAACAGATTAAAGACAGAGATGTGTTTGTAAGAACCCGCATGAATTATATCGCCAAAACAGAAGGTACGAGAACTTTCCCCTGGCGCTATGTGGCTATTGCTGAAAATGATGGTGACTTAATTACCAACCAATTATCATGGCTACTGGCTGACGAGAATGTGATTAAAGATCCATCGTGGATTAAACCCGGTAAAATTGCCTGGGACTGGTGGAATGCCAACAATATTTACGGGGTCGATTTCCGTGCGGGCATCAACACCGAAACCTATAAGTATTATATCGACTTTGCCGCTGACTATGGTTTGGAATACATCATTATGGACGAGGGTTGGTACGAACTGGGCGATTTATTAAAGATTGTACCTGAAATCGACATGGAAGATCTGACTGCTTATGCCAAAGAAAAAGGTGTGGGTATTATCCTTTGGGTGGTTTGGAAAACGCTTGACGACCAGTTGGAAGTGGCTCTTGATCAATTCCAAAAGTGGGGCATTAAAGGCATTAAAGTCGACTTTATGGATAAGGATGACCAGTGGATGGTGAACTATTACCACAAAATTGCCCGTGAATCGGCTAAGCGTGAGTTATTGGTTGATTTTCATGGTTCGTACAAGCCAGCCGGAATCCGTAGAAAATACCCTAACGTATTGACTCGTGAAGGTGTGAATGGTGGTGAGCAATACAAGTGGAGCATGCGCCAAACGCCTGAACATAACCTGACCACGCCTTTCTCGAGAATGGTAGCAGGCCCTATGGATTATACACCCGGAGCCATGCGTAACGCACAAAAGAAAGATTACAAACCTATTTTCGATACACCTATGAGTATGGGAACCCGTTGCCACCAGCTGGGCATGTATGTGGTTTACGAAAGCCCTTTGCAGATGCTTTGCGACAACCCATCGAACTACAAGAAGGAGCCTGAGTGTATGGAGTTTCTTTCGGCTGTTCCTGCCGTTTGGGACGAAACCAAAGTTCTGAATGCTAAAATAGCTGACTACATCACTCTTGCCCGAAGAACAGGAAAAGAGTGGTATATAGGTGCTATGACCGATTGGGACAAGCGCGAATTAAGCTTTGATCTATCCTTTTTGGCTAAAGGCAAATATAAAATGATCCTGTATCGCGACGGTGACAATGCCGACCGTAATGCCATCGATTATAAGAAAGAGATAAAAACAGTTGATAAAAGCAGCAAATTGAAGATTCACCTTGCACCAGGAGGTGGTTGGGTGGCAAGAATTGTTCCATTGAAATAAGAATATTTTAATCTTAAAAATAAATTGAAAATTTTGGATGATGAGTTATTTTAAAAATAGTAGTCTAATAATTTTACTGATTGTTGCACAAAGTTTTATTGCTTGTAAACAGGAAGCGAAAATAGATGAAAAACCCAATGTTTTATGGATCTGTCTTGAAGATACAGCGCCGCTATTGAGCTGTTACGGTACCACCATAATTGAAACACCCAATATTGATAAACTTGCAAGTAAGGGGGAGATATTTACCAATGCTTTTATGCCTGCGCCGGTTTGCTCCGCGAGTCGTTCAAGTGTTATTACAGGTATGATGTCAACAACATTAGGCCTGCACAATCATCACAGTTCACGAACAGTAGAATCAGCTATATATCTCCCAGATACGATCTCAACCATTCCAGAAATATTCAAGAAAAATGGATATTTCACCTTTAATAATGGAAAGGATGATTATAATTTTACATATGATAGACGAGATTTATATGATCAAGATTATTCATATCATCCATTGTATGGTAAAAGTGGTAAGAGAATTGATCTATCTGTTTTAAAGGATAAAGGGCCATTTTTTGGACAAATACAATTGTATGGAGGTAAGGAGATATTTTCATCTAAGTTTAAGGAGAGAGTAAAGTCTCCTGTAAACAGAGAAAAAATTAAACTTCCTCCGTATTTACCAAATCATCCTGCAATTATAGAAGAGTATGCAAATCATCTTGATGCGATACAAATTACAGATGGTCGACTTGGAGAAATTCTTACTAATCTAAAGGAGAATGGTTTGCTCAATAATACAATTATCTTCTTTTTCTCTGATCATGGAATGCGTTTAACCCGAAATAAGCAATTTCTATATGACGGTGGGATACACGTTCCACTTATTGTTGCTGACTTTAGGGAAAATAAGAAGATTAAAGCAAATTCCAGTAATGATATTTTAATAAGTGGAATTGATTTGGGGCCTAGTTCTCTTGCATTAGCAGGTATATCAATACCACAATATATGGAGGGAAGAGACGTCTTTGTTGAAGATTATAAAGAAAGAGAATTTGTAATTTCAACTAGAGATCGTTGCGATTTTTCAATTGACAGGATACGATCAGTAAGATCAAAAGAGTTTAAATATATTCGTAATTTTCTCACAGATAGACCATATATGCAACCAAGCTATATGGATGCTGATGGAGTTGAATTTGTGAAAGTTATGAAGCAATTGCATGCTGAAAATAAATTGGACTCCATTCAAGATCGATTCATGTCATTAGAGAGGCCTAAAGAGGAATTGTATAATTTGAAAGAAGATCCATTTGAGTTGAACAATCTCGCATCAAATCCTAATTATTCTTCAGAATTATCTAAATATGCTAATGTGCTGAATCAATGGATTGTTGAGACGGATGATCAAGGGCAGTATCCCGAGAATGAAGAAGCTTTAAAGTTAATGCTTGGAATTTGGGGCAAGAATGCAATAAATCCAGAGTATGATCCTTTAAGAGTGAAGTATAAGGATTTTGGTGGATCCTTATATGATTTTAAGAATGCTAGATGGAAAAATGTTAATGTTCCAGTTGAATGATATTAAGTATATAAAATAGAAAAAGCTTGGATCCCCACCCAAGCTTTTCTTCTAACCACTATTTACTAACCTAATCTTTAATCTATGAAAAAACGGTTACCAGCCGTTTACATTACAAACATACCCCAATGTGTCGTTAAGTGCATTTAACAGATGTTAAAGAAATCTAAAAGGATATTTAATTATAGAAATTAGGAGCTAGCAGGTATTTAAACAGAAAAAAGCTTGGATCCCCACCCAAGCTTTTCTTCTAACCACTATTTACTAACCTAATCTTTAATCTATGAAAAAACGGTTACCAGCCGTTTACATTACAAACATACGTCAATGTTTAGTTAAGTGCATTTAACAGATGTTAAAGAAGTCTAAAAGGCGTTTTTTTTATAGAAACTAAAAGCTAGCAGGTATATTAACAGAAAAAGCTTGGATCCCCACCCAAGCTTTTCTTCTAACCACTATTTACTAACCTAATCTAATCTATGAAAAAACTTTTACTCTTTGTTTACATTACAAACATACAACAATGTTTAGTTAAGCGCATTTAACAGATGTTAAAGAAGTCTAAAAGGCGTTTTTTTTATAGAAACTAAAAGTTAGCAGGTATATTAACAGAAAAAGCTTGGATCCCCACCCAAGCTTTTCTTCTAACCACTATTTACTAACCTAATCTTTAATCTATGAAAAACGGTTACCAGCCGTCTACATTACAAACATACGGCAATGTTTAGTTAAGTGCATTTAACAGATGTTAAAGAAGATTAAACATCTGTAGAAAATGGACATAAAAAAACCTGAGTCCCCACTCAGGTTTTCATCTAACCACTATTTACTAACCTAATCTAAAATCTATGAAAATTTATTTTTATTCGCCTCAATATTCTAAATGTACGAAAAAAAGTGATAAACGTTATATTATTGATGTTAAAATTATTTAAAAAGATAGTTTGTGAATAAAAATGTCAATTATTATTATCTAATTTTATGCTTCATAATACAGAACTTTTTATAGCTCGTATAAATTATCTAAATTAGGCCCTTAGCAAAATCTAATACCCTATAGAAGCCCCATGAATGAGTCAGTACTGAATGCCTTAATGAAACTTTTTGCCATTATTGTTGATGAGCAAAAGGTTGGTTTTGAGGTTGCTGCGCATGATGTTGTAGCACATTATCTTGAAAAACAATTTAGTAAGGAATGGCTCGAAATTTACTTGGATAATTTTGATCGCTATTTACTAGAGTCTCATTGTGATGTAGAAAATGAGACTTGTGTGATAAATAAGCACGTTCAGGTTCAAGATGTTTGTGTTAAAATAGCTGAAGAGGTTGATCAGGAACAGAAAGTATGGATCATGCTTCAGTTACTTGAATTTATTGATGAGGCAGAATTCGCTGGTCCCGAGGAGCTTAGTTTAGTAAAGACTGTTTCCAAAACATTTAAGATTTCTAAGGATGAGTTTGAATACAGTCATCAATTTATTTTAGGCGATGAATATTCAATTCCTTTTAATCAGTATTTATTGATTATTGATGCTAATGATAATTTTGAGCATGAAGTAGTAAAGCACATTTTTAGTTCAAAATTACGTGGTCGTGTTTTTGTTCTTCGTATCGAAAGTACCAAGACCTATTTAATTAAGTATTTTGGGGAATACAACTTATTTTTGAATGGGCATAATATAAAATACGATAGACCATATGTTCTTTCCTATGGTTCTGTGGTACGAAGTCATAGAATTGACCCAATTTACTATTCTCAAATTGTATCTGAATTTATAGAGCGTAAAGATCATTCCGACATACGTTTTGTTGCCAAGGATATTGAATTTAAATTTCCAGGGTCGAATAATGGTGTATTTCCAGTTAATTTCCAGGTGAAATCAGGACAACTGATTGGTGTAATGGGAGGTAGTGGTACTGGTAAATCTACCTTGCTAAATGTTTTAAATGGAAATTTGCCTTTAAATCAAGGTGATATTTTTATTAATGGTTACAACTTACATCACGATAAGGAAAAATTAGAAGGTGTAATTGGTTATGTGCCTCAGGACGATCTACTGGTAGAAGAATTAACGGTTTACCAAAATTTATATTATAATGCCAAATTGTGTTTTGATGATGTTTCTGATGAAAAAATAGAGGAAATTATTGACGATACAGTTGAAAGTTTTGATTTGGTTGAAGCACGTGATTTAAAGGTTGGCGATCCAATTAATAAGGTTTTAAGTGGTGGACAAAGAAAGCGACTGAACATTGCCTTAGAATTAATGCGAGAACCATCTATTCTATTTGTTGATGAACCAACTTCAGGCTTGTCTAGTATGGATTCGGAGAAGGTAATGCTATTGCTGAAAAGACAGGTTTTAAAAGGTAAACTGGTAATGTGTAACATTCACCAACCTTCATCTGATATTTTCAAGCTTTTGGATAAGCTTATTATTATGGACACGGGTGGAAAAGTGATTTATTTTGGTAATCCTATCGATGCTGTTGTTTATTTCAAAACACAAAGCCATTACGTTAAGGCAGATGAGAGTGAGTGCTTATCGTGTGGTAATGTAAATTCTGAACAGATATTAAGAATTGTGGAAGCTCGTATGATGAATGAATACGGGAAACAAATAAGGAAGCGTAAGAGAAGTTCTGATGAATGGTATGAATTGTATCAAGAGAAGATTGAATCGAAGCATCCAGTAAAGAAACCAAAACGAAAAAGGCTGATTCCTGCTAATTATTTTAGTATTCCCAAAAGAACAGAGCAGCTGAAAATCTATTTGTCGAGGGATTTAAAAGCAAAAGTAAGCAATAAGCAATACATGTTGATTACGCTATTTGAAGCGCCGATATTAGCTGTGATATTAGGATATTTTACCAAATATATTAGTGGAACAGAAGGTGATTCAAGTGCTTATGTTTTTTCAAATAATGAGAACATTCCATCTTTTATATTTATGGCTGTGGTTGTTTCTCTTTTTCTAGGATTGATTATTTCTGCAGAAGAAATTTTACACGATCGAAGGATCATGAAGAGAGAATCTTTTTTGAATTTAAGTCGCTTTAGTTACTTAAATTCGAAAGTGATCATCATGCTGGTGATATCTGCATTTCAAACTATGTTATTTGTTTTAGTTGCCAACACGATTTTGGAAATTAAGGGATTAACTTGGGAGTATTGGCTTGTTTTATACACTGCTTCGGCCTGTGCCAATATGATTGGTTTAAATTTATCTTCAGCACTAAATACTGTTGTAGCCGTTTATGTATCTATACCTTTCATTTTAGTACCTCAACTTTTGTTTTCAGGTGTAATTGTAAATTTCACAAAATTGCACCCAACCATAACATCTCAAAAATATGTTCCTCTCGTTGGAGATTTAATGACTTCTCGTTGGGCATACGAAGCTTTGGTTGTAGAACAGTTTAAGAATAATGAATTCGAAAGGCAGTTTTTTGATTTGGAACAAGAAATGAGTGAAAATTCGTTTCGCTCTTCTTTCTATATCCCTGAAGTGAAGCAACGTTATCAAAATTGGCTACGAACAGGAGATAAGAAGCAATACAAGTTGTTAAAGAATGAATTTTCAAAATTGGTGCAGGATTATAAAGCCCCTAATGGAATTGAGTATTCAACTACTTATTTGAAAAATTCGTCTGAAGGCTTATTTAAATGGTTGGAAACGATAAAACAAAATGGCTGGTCTAAATACAGCAAAGCATCAAATGAGAGAGATAAAGTATATGCAAACCTTCTAAAAAATTTTGGAGGTAAAGAGCATTTATTTACATACAAACAGAAACATCACAATGAGGCGATTGAGCAAATTGTGCTGAATCGAAGGGAGTTAAATAAAATTATTGATTACAAAGGTGAATTAATTCAATTGAAAGATCCTATTTTTCAAATACCAGAGAATAAAACGGGACGTGCCCAATTATATGCCTCTAGAAAACGTATTGGAGATTATTTAGTTGATACCTTTTGGTTTAATGTTTTAATTGTTTGGCTTACAAGTTTGTTTTTTTATTTTACACTTTATTTTGATGTGCTAAGAAGAGCATTACTATTCTTCGAAATTCTGTGGGTTAAGATATTACCTGATGGCCACATTCTAATAACACGAAAACGTCAGAAATAATATACAGAGGTTGATTTAAATCAGCCTCTTTTTTTGCATTTAAATTTCTCAACTAAGAATCATTCTTAATATCGCTATAGTGTAATAAAAAAACGTTTACATGTGATGTTTTGTACGTATTTGGTCATTCTTGTGCCTTATTTTTGTAGTAAAGCATTATGGGTAGAATTACACAAATACAAAGCATGTCTCTTCACGATGGACCAGGAATAAGGACAACTGTTTTTATGAAAGGTTGTAACATGCGTTGTACTTGGTGTCATAACCCAGAAACATGGAGGCATAGCAAACAAATTCAGTTTCTTGAAGATAAATGCATTGATTGCAAAGCTTGTCATCAAGCATCACTTCAATCAGAATTCACTCCAAATTTATTGGTGAAGCCTAATCAATTTTCAATTTCAGAATTGATTACAATTTCAGAATCATGTTATACAGGAGCTTTAGAGCTTATAGGTAAAGATGTGTCTTTAGATGATGTAATGAAAGCTGTTGAGAAGGATTGTGAATTTTTTGAAGAATCGGGTGGAGGAATTACCATTTCGGGAGGAGAACCATTGTTACAAGCTGAATTTGTGATCGAAATATTCAAAAAATGCAAGGAGAGGGGAATTCACACTGCTATTGAAACCAACTTGCATTCAAACACCGAATTAGTTGAACGTGTAGCCGAATATACCGACCTGTTTATGGTAGATATTAAATTGTGGAATTCCGAATTGCACAAGAAATGGACAGGCTTGGGAAATGAATTGGTTCTAAAAAATATCAAAGCATTAAATGACTTAGGTAAATCCTTAATCATTCGTACACCGGTTATTCCTGGAGTGAATGATAATGTTAAAGAATTGAGCGCAATTGCTGATTTTGTTAGCGAATTGGATTGTTTGATAAACTATGAACTTTTGCCATACCATAGTCTAGGAAATGGAAAATACAAAGCTTTAGGCATAGAAGATCAAATGCCAAATTTTGATCAGCTAAGTAAAGACCACTTTGAACAATTACAGAAAGAAGTGGCTAAACTGTGTAAGAAATTTAAAAAGAATTTAGAATAGGTATCATGAAGACAAAGTACGACTATAGAATTGCGGCCTTGAAAGAAAGGAAACTGAATCAAACTGATAATAAGATTCAAGTTGAAGGTTTGTTGGATGAGGATGATTATGGAAGAATTGTACCACCTAAAGAGGGCGCTTGGGAAATTATACCTAACCATGAAGATGGTTCATTTTATGGCGTAAAAGCTTGGACTGATAACTTCTGTGATTTGATGCAAAAGCATCCAACCTACGTTGATCCTAATGATGCATTTGCAGGAAGATGGATGTACTTCATGTCTAAAATGAGACCAAATCTATTTAATCCTGATTATTCTTACGATCACTTAAAGCCAGAAATTGAAAAGTACAATATTATAGATGGTATTGGTTTTGATGCTCATTTTGCACCTGATTACGAGTTAGGATTACAATTAGGATGGGGTGGTATTCTTAATAAAATTAGGAAATATAGAGATTTAAATGCCAAAGATGAAGAAACTAGATTGTTTTATGATTCTCATGAACGAGCTGTACTAAGCATTCAGGTTTGGATCAAAAATACAATTGAAGAAATAAAAAGAAAGCTTCAGCTTGAGAAAGATGAGGCATTAAAGGCAAATCTTGAAGAAATGCTTGTAGTAAATCAAAATGTATTAAATGATGCTCCACAAACATTCAGAGAAGCTTGCCAATGGATGATTTGGTATCACCTTTCTTCAAGAACCTACAATCGTGATGGTGCAGGCGGACAGTTAGATACGCTTTTGTATCCATTTTATTTGAAAGATAAAGAGGAAGGAATTCTCGATGATGAAGCTGCAATTTATCAGCTTGCATGTTTCTTAATAAATGACCCTATTTATTGGCAAATGGGAGGACCAGATGGTAAAGGTGGTGATATGACAAATCATCTTTCTTATTTGATTCTAGAAGCTGGTGATAAGGTGAATACTTCGCTGAATTTAACCATTCGTGTTCATGATAAGTTAGATCAGAATTTTTTGAGAAAATCAGTTGAACTTCTGATTAAAAATAAGAATGCATGGCCTCGTTATTCAGGAGATAAAGCGCTTGTAGAAGGTTATATGAAGAATGGTTACGAAGAGGAATCAGCTAGAAAGAGAATTGCTGTAGGTTGCAATTGGATGTCTCTTCCCGGATTGGAATATACCATGAATGATTTGGTGAAAATCAATGTTGGTAGAGTTTTTCAAGTGGCATATAATGAAATGTTGGAGGGTGGATTTGAAAATGCTTCAACGGAGAAATTGTATTCTATTTTTAATAAACATTTAATTCGTGGAGTAAAAGTTACTGCTGATTGTATTCGATTTCAATTGGAACATCAAAGATATAATGAGCCTGAGTTATTATTGAACTTACTAAGTTACGGTCCTTTAGAAAAAGGATTGGATGCAAGTGCAGGTGGAGCGGAATATTATAATCTTGCAATTGATGGAGCTGGATTGGCAACAATTGCAGATTCGTTTGCAGCATTAGAGCAAAGAATTGAGGATGAAGGAAAAATTACTTGGGAAGAATTGGATTATCATTTGAAAGGCAATTGGGACGGAACTGATGGAGAGAGAATTCGTCAGTTAATGAATCGAAGCGATCGTTATGGTCAGGTTGATTCACGTGGAGATATTTGGGCGAAAAAGATTTCTAAAGAGTTTACCACTTTGGTAAAAAATGAATCTGATATGGAAAAAGGACATTGTTTTATTCCGGGTTGGTTTTCATGGGCAAATACAGTTGGTTTAGGTCAAGCTCTTGAGGCAACACCTAATGGTAGATTTGCCAAAGCGCCAATTTCTCACGGTGCAAATCCACACCCCGGATTTTCAAATGATGGAGCAGCAACAAGTATGGCTAAGTCGATTGCTCAAATTCAACCAGGTTATGGAAATACTGCGCCAATGCAATTAGAGTTAGACTTGTCCATGGCAAAAGGTGATCAGGTAGATAATTTTATTGCCTTAATTAAGACACACTTCAAGCTAGGGGGAACATTGATTAATGTGAACATTGTAGATCAGAAGAAAATATTAGCGGCTCACAAAAATCCTTCTCAGTATCCCGATTTAGTAGTTCGTATTACTGGATTTACAGCATATTTTGCAATGCTAACACCTGAATTTAGACAGTTGGTTGTCGATCGTATTATAGAGAATTAAGATGAAAGACATAAAATTAATGCAAGAATACAGACATAAGGGAGAAGGTTTTTCTCCCCTGTATATTAGTGGTGAATGGCAGGTCGCTCAAATTAATTACATCCAAAATCAAGAAATTGGTAATATAAAAAGCCTTGATATACATTTTAAGACCGATGAACTATTTGTACTTTTAAAAGGAAGTGCCATATTGATTGCCGCGGAAAGAAAAGATAACAATTTTGTTTCTTATGAAATGACTTTTATGAAAGAAGGAATTGTGTATAATATACCTAAAATGGTTTGGCACAATATTGCTTTGCTCGAAGATGCCGAAGTATTGATTTTTGAAGATAAGAACAGCCATTTGGGAGAATATGAAATTGTAAATCTTAGCATGGATGAACACATTAAATTGACCCAAAAACTTAAAAAAACTTTATTCGATAATACCCAAGTCGGAATAACTAAATAAGACCCAACAATAACAAAACTATGACATCTCGAACTCAAAAAACAAACAAAACTTACTTGCTATTTATAGCATTAGCTGCCGCTTTTGGTGGTTTTCTATTTGGTTATGATACCGCAGTGATTTCCGGTACCATAGGATTCGTTAAAGATAAATTTGCACTGGATACGGTAATGGAAGGCTGGTTCGTTAGCTCTGCTTTGGTTGGCTGTATCGTTGGTGTTGCTTTTGCAGGTGAACTATCCGATCGCTTTGGAAGAAAAAAATCCTTGATCGCATCTGGTTTACTTTTTTCAATATCAGCAATTGGATGTGCCGTATGTGGGAGTCATACCGAATTGATTATTTACCGTTTGGTAGGTGGTTTGGGGGTTGGAATCGCTTCAATGTTATCACCTCTATACATTTCAGAAGTATCTCCTGCAAATGTTAGAGGACGAATGGTTGCATTATATCAATTCGCAATTACCCTTGGTATCCTTTGTGCTTATTTTGCGAATGCTTTATTATTAGGTGGAGGAGAATCAAGTGTTTCTTTTGCAGAGGGAAGCTTACTACATACCGTTTTTGTGAGTGAAGTTTGGCGTTCAATGTTTGGTAGTGAGGTTATTCCTGCACTTCTTTTCTTTGCAGCTATGTTTGTAGTACCTGAGAGTCCAAGATGGTACGCATCTAAGAACAGAAATGAAGAAGCTGGTGCTGTATTAGCGAAAATTAATGGCGCCGAGGTAGCAAAAAAAGAATTGAAGTCGATTAAAAATGCGATAGAGAAAGAGGGCGAAAGCTCATGGTCTATGCTTTTGCAACCAGGAATTAGAATTGCTGTATTTGTAGGTGTTGCTTTGGCTCTTTTGTCACAGTTTACAGGAATTAACGCAATCATTTATTACGGACCTAGAATTATGGAAGAAGCAGGTCTGCAATTGAGCGATGCGCTAGGTGGTCAGGTTGTGATTGGTGCTGTAAATGTGCTTGCAACGGTTTATGCAATCATGAAAATTGATCAATTTGGACGTAAGAATCTAATGAAAGGTGGAATTATTGGAATGTTCATTTCTCTAATTGCGGTTGGAACTTTGTTCATTTTGGAAATGACTCAAGGGTATTTATTGATAGTTTTCATCTTAACATTCATTATGTCATTTGCTGTTGGATACGGACCGGTTCTTTGGGTATTGTTATCTGAAATTTACCCAACTAAAGTTAGAGGTAGAGCAATGTCTGTTGCAACGCTCTCGGTTTGGGTAGGAACTGCCGTTATTGGTCAGGTTGTACCTTGGATGTTAGAAACTTTAACTCCTGCAGGAACATTTTTCATTTTTGCAGTATGTTGTTTACCTGTACCATTTATATTAAAATCGGTACCCGAAACAAAAGGATTGTCTCTGGAAGATATTGAAAGTGCTTGGGTGAAAGCAAAGGAATAAAAAAAACTACTAAAAAAAAGATATTTTAAATCAGTAAGTTGAGCCTTTAGAAATGGTAAAACGATTTTTAAATAAGATAACCTGTAAATCATTATAAATGAAATGTTTTTTTAGAAAATACCTTGTGATAGGTATAGCGTTTATTACCTTTTTTGGGTGCAATACGCAGTCAGGAAAGAAAGAATCAGTATTAAACTATGTGGATACAAGAGTTGGAACAGCAGCTAGCATTGCTGATATTACCGTAACAGAGGTAGAAGAACCGATGGGCTATGTTTCACCTATTGTTGGTAATCCATCTGCTTTAACACATTGGACACCACAAACTGCGGTTTTTACGAAGAGAGTAATTACGGTACCAGTACCCTATTGGTACGATCAGGAAGCAATTCAAGGCTTTCGTGGAACTCGCTATCCCAATGGAGCAGTTGTAGGAGATTGGGGTGCAATGTGTGTAATGCCAATGACAGGTGAGGTAAAAATTGGCGCTGAGGATCGCGCATCTAAATTTAGTCATAATACTGAAGTGGCTAAACCACATTACTACGCTGTTCAATTAGATGATTATAATATTAAAGCTGAATTTACAGCGGCTGCTAAAACAGCATTTTTTCAGTTTACTTTTCCAGAATCAAATCAGTCGTCAATATTAATTGATGGTGTGTTTGTACCGGGAAATTATAAAGTAATACCTGAGAGAAATGAAATTGAAGGATACTCAGTTATTGCCGGGCATTTCAAAAATCATTTTGTTGCTAAGTTTGATAAGAAATTCGAGGTTTATAATGTAGATGTTTTGCCAAATGTAGTTGATGCTAATCTGGTTCCAGAAGGATTCGAAGCTAAATACTATAACAACGATAAGTTGGAAGGAAAACCGGATGTACTTGTTAACTATTCGGAATTGAACTACAATTGGCTGAAAGAACCGGCTAAAGGTGTTAAAGCTGACTTCTTTTCGGTTGAATATACAGGAATTTTTGTTGCAAGACATACAGGAGAACACAGATTTGAATTAACGACTAAAGATGGTACTCGAATGTACATCAACGATGAAATGGTTATTGATCAGTGGATGTATAGAGCAACAGGTACTAATACTCATAAGGTTCACTTAATAAAGGGGCAGAAATACGAAATTCGCATTGAATATTACGATGGATCAAGTACAACAGAGATGCAATTACGATGTGCAGAGCCAGTGAAATTAGATCCTAGTCATGGGCCTAAAATGGCACTTAAAGGCGCTGATGGAAATGCAGTATATGTAACTTTTGCTACCAAAGATCAGGAGAAAGTGAAGATGAAAGTTGCTACTTCCTTAATTGATATTGCACAAGCAAGAGCAAATATGGAAGAAGAATTTCCTGAATTTGATTTTAACAAAGCTGTAACGAAAAGTGCTGCCGTATGGGAGAAGGAGTTAAACATGATTCAGGTTGAAGGTACTGAAGATGATAAAGCTATTTTCTACACTGCCTTAACCAAGTGTTTTGTAAACCCTCGTAATCTAAATGAAGGAGGAAGGTATTTTAGTCCTTTCGATTATAAGGTTCACGAAGGAGAAATGTATACTGATTTATCCATTTGGGATACGTTTAGATCTCTGCATCCTCTTTGGGTGATTTTAAAACCTCAGGAAACTACTGATATTATTAACGGAATGTTGAATGCCTACAAAGAAGGTGGTTGGATTCCTAAATGGCCAAACCCATGGTATCGTAGCATCATGATGGGAACTCACTCCGATGCAGTAATTGCAGATGCATATGTGAAAGGAATTAAAGGTTTTGATACAGACTTAGCATTCGAGGCCATGTTGAAAAATGCGAACGTGAAAGGAAATCGTGGATTCTCTGGTCGAGTAGGCATAGATTATTTTAATGATATAGGATACGTACCTACCGACATCTTCGGATTTTACGGGGAACCTGTTGCTAGAACACTTGAGTTCTCTTACGATGATTATTGTATTGCTCAAATGGCAAAAGCTTTGGGTAAAGATGATCAGCATGACGAATTTATGAAACGCTCTAAGCGATACGTAAATGTTTTGGATAAGGAAACGGGTTTAGTTCGTGGTAAGAAATTGAATGGTGAATGGTTAGCTCCTTACGATAAAAGTATCAGTGTTTGGGCACAGGGAACAGATCATGATACCGAAGTATATTATAAGAATCATACCTTATTAGTGCCACATGATGTTCCAGGATTGGCTGAATTTATGGGTGGAAATGAGAAACTAGAAGCTTACCTTGATGAATTTTTTGATAATGATATGTATTATGTAGGTGATGAGTTTTCAATGCATGCACCTTACCTATACAATTTCATTGGGACACCTTGGAAAACACAAAAAGTAGTTAGAGATATGCTTTTTAAGTATTTCTTTAATGATGTTGGAGGACTTCCTGGAAACGACGACTGTGGTCAAGTATCTTCGTGGTATGTATTTGGTGCTATGGGATTCTATCCAGCATGTCCTGGCGATCCAATTTATCAAATTTGTAGTCCAGTATTGGATAAGGTTTCATTGAACGTGGGTGAAGGAAAAACATTTACTGTTATTGCCAAAAATAACTCAAGAGAAAACATGTACATCCAATCGGCAACATTAAATGGCAAGCCATATTCAAAGTGTACATTAGATCATAAAGATTTAGTTGCTGGCGGAGAATTGGTATTTGAAATGGGAGCAGAGCCAAATAAAAATTGGGGAATATAGATATTGGAATCTGTTAGAAATTAGATTTTAGTTAGGGGGCTGTTTTAGAAATACAGCCCCTTTTTTATTTGTTGAATAAAAATTCTATTTTGCTGTGGCTAAATCATCCAATTCAATCATGAAATTTAATCTCGATTCTTTTCTTACAGATTCAAAAGAGGTCTTTCATCTTGCGCGAGTCACCTTGCGTTCGAAAGACGATATTGAGATGCATACACATGATTATGCAGAGATTTTTTGGATAGAGGAGGGAGAAGGATTTCATTTGGTTAATGGAGAGAAAGTGAAAATATTTCCGGGTTATTTATGCACGCTTCGTCCTGGTGATGAGCATACCTTTATTGCAAAATCAGCAACCAAAGGCTTAACAATTACCAATCTTGCTTTTAAAAGTAGCACTCTAGATTATTATAGAGAACGATATTTTCCAGCTACCAATCTTTATTTCTGGAGTAAAAGTCATTTGCCATTTAGCTTTCGAGTTCCTAAAGAGGAGCTGTGTTTGTTGAGTGGGAAAGCTGATCATATCATCAATCAAACCAAGAACAACATTCATTTGGATCGATTGCTCTTGTTTATTTTTGAAATAATAGAACCATCCTACGAGAGTTATGATCCCGAAATGCCTTACTGGCTGCAGTCTGCACTGGAAAATTACAACTCACCAGTAGTGTTCAAAGAAGGAGTTGATGGTTTTTTATCCATAGCGAATAAATCGCTGGATCATTGCAATCGAATTTTGAAAAAGTATACCGGAAAGACCTTAACGGATACCATAAACGAAGCTAAAATTAAGTATGCAGCTCGCTTATTAATTATGACCGATGCTTCTGTAAAGAATATTGCTTCGGATTGTGGGTATGGGAATATTGGTTATTTCTATCGCGTGTTTAAAACGCATTATAAAATGTCGCCTAAAGACTATCGAACATACAATAAGCGAATAATATAAAAAAAAGAGCCGAAGATTAATTCGGCTCTTTTTGTATTATAAATGTTTTAAAATTTCTTCAGCATTCGATCTATTTTTATAATCTGGATCGTACTGCACGTATTTTACGATGCCGTCTTTTCCAATTACATAGGTCGCTGGCACAGGAAGTATTTGATCACTATTTCCATTAGAGACAGTAAGGTCGATACCGTACTCTTTGTATTTCTCTACCATTTTTGATGCTAAAACAAAATCAACACCATATTGCTTCATTATTTTGCTATCAACATCGTGTAATACAGAATATTCAGCTTTTGTCTTTTTTACAGTTTTTTCAACGCTAACAGCAATTTCTGGTGAGATAGCTACTAATCGTGCACCTGCCTCTTTAAATTTAGCCACGTTTTCCTGAAGATGAGAAAGGTGTTTGTTGCAAAGTGGGCACCATTGTCCGCGATAGAATACAACAATTAATTGCTCTTTCTCTAGTATGTCATTGCTCGTTACGGTATTTCCATTTTGGTCCATTGCTTTAAACATAGGAGCTTTATCACCAACAAGAACACTACTTTCTTTTTTTTGAGCAATACTACTAATACTAAAAAATAGTAATGCAACTACTAATATTTGTTTCATTTTTAAGCTGTTTTGTATTTGAATAGAATAAAAGACAAGTTAATCTTTTATTTTAAGTTCCTAAAACAATAAGTCAATTGCAGTCGTTAAAAAGATGTTAAAACAGAGCTAAAACAAAAAATCCCTTACCAAAAGGCAAGGGATTGAAATATTATAAAGTTTTACTTATGCTTTCTGTAATTTTTCAATTTTGTAAGTTGTGTTTACACCTGCTTGATGGAAAAGAACACCTACAGGACACATTTTTAAAGTTTTTTGTAAACAAGATTCAATCTTCTCATCACTAGCTTCCGATTCTACTCTAAGCTCAACTTCAACATCAGTGAAGGTAGGCGCTCCATCTTTTTGAATTCCGGTAGTATCAACTTCAAGAGCAGTAAAATCAAATCTCATTTTCTTAGCTACAATATTGAAGATTGTATTTACACAACCTGAGTAACTCATTAAGCAAAGTTCAAATGCAGTTGGACCTAGATCTTGTCCGCCTTTAGCCTCTGGTAAGTCAATAATGGTTTCATGACCTCTATTATCTGTAATAACTGAAGCTGTTCCTTGTGTCCAAGTTGTTGTTGCTTTCATCTGTTTAAATTTTTATATGTTTAATTTTCAGCTTGCAAATATATACAATTATCGACATGTGTCGCTATTATTTTGTTTGTTTATCAACATGTCTGAAATTATTTCAGATAAATCACAGGTAATATGTCAAATTGACTTGCTTTAAGTGGCTGTGTAAGACATAATTTCAGGTTTAATGATAAACTCAGTGATTGGCAGATTATTTGACAGCATAATTTCAGACGATAGGTTAATCCTTACGTGGATGTTATCGAAAAATTAAGAATATGAATTACAATAATTTTACAATTAAATCACAGCAAGCAATAGAAAAAGCATTTCAAGTTGCTTCTGGAAAACAGCAACAAGCTGTTGATACAGGACATCTATTAAAAGGTGTTTTACTTGAAGGGGAAAATATCACCAATTTTCTATTGAAGAAATTAGGGGTTAATTTACAAAACTTTACATTGGTGGTCGATCAGATCATTGAAAGCTATCCAAAAGTAAGTGGAGGAGAACCTTATCTTTCACGTGAAGCTTCGGGTACTTTGCAAGCAGCTACTGATATTTCAAATAAAATGGGTGATCAGTTTGTTTCTCTTGAGCATATTTTATTGGGCTTATTAAAAGAAAAGGGGCAAATATCTAGCTTGTTAAAGGACAATCAGATAAATGAAAAAGATTTGGTTGCGGCTATAAATGAATTGCGAAAAGGAGCTAAAGTTGATTCTCAAACTGCCGAAGATACATTTAATTCTTTACACAGATTTGCTGTTGATTTGAACGAAAGAGCTCGAAATGGCAAGCTCGATCCTGTAATTGGACGAGATGAGGAAATACGAAGAATACTTCAAATTCTTTCGAGAAGAACGAAAAATAATCCTATGCTGATTGGTGAACCAGGAACGGGTAAAACAGCCATTGCCGAAGGTTTAGCACACCGTTTGGTTAAGGGGGATATTCCTGATAACCTGAAAGACAAGATTATTTACTCTTTGGATATGGGTGCCCTAATTGCCGGTGCCAAATACAAAGGTGAATTTGAAGAAAGGTTAAAAGCTGTTGTGAAAGAAGTGATTGCCGAGGATGGAAAAATCGTCTTATTTATCGATGAGATACATACCCTTGTTGGGGCTGGTGGCGGGCAGGGTGCTATGGATGCAGCTAATATTCTTAAGCCTGCTTTGGCCCGGGGCGAGTTGCGCGCTATTGGAGCAACAACTTTAGATGAGTATCAAAAGTATTTCGAAAAGGATAAAGCACTGGAGCGTCGTTTCCAAAAAGTGATGATTAGTGAACCCAACCGGGAGAGTGCCATTTCTATTTTGCGAGGGATTAAGGATAAATACGAAAGTCATCATAAGGTGAGAATTCAGGACTCTGCGCTTATTGCTGCTGTTGAATTATCCCAGCGTTATATTTCCGATCGTTTTCTTCCGGATAAGGCCATTGACTTGATGGATGAATCGGCAGCAAAATTGAGAATGGAAATCAACTCCAAGCCGGAAGAGCTGGATGAAATTGAAAGACGCATAAAGCAGCTGGAAATTGAGCGTATGGCGATTCAGCGTGAAGATGATAAAAAGAAATTAGAAGATTTATCACGTGAGATTGCGGAGCTTAATGATGAACGTAACCGACAGAGAGCGAAATGGGAAGCAGAACGAGAAGTAATTGATGGCATTCAAAACAATAAAGAGGAATTGGAAAACCTGAAGTTCGAGGCCGAAAAAGCAGAACGAGAAGGAGATTATGCCAGAGTTGCGGAGATTCGCTATGGAAAAGTTAAGGAGATTGAGGAAAATATCGAGCGTTTGAATGAACAACTGAAAATTAACCAGAATTCGGATGCTATGATCAAAGAAGAGGTTGGAAGTGAGGATATTGCTTATGTGGTATCGCGCTGGACGGGAATTCCTGTAAACAGAATGCTGAAGAGTGAAAGACAAAAATTGCTTGGTTTGGAAACTGAACTTCATAAAAGAGTGGTAGGACAGGAGGAAGCAATTTCGGCTGTAGCAGATGCCGTTCGAAGGAGTAGAGCTGGATTACAGGATACCAAAAGGCCAATTGGCTCATTCATATTTTTGGGAACAACAGGAGTTGGAAAAACAGAATTGGCAAAAGCCTTAGCGGAATTTTTGTTCGATGATGAAAATCAAATGACGCGCATAGATATGTCAGAGTATCAGGAACGTCATTCGGTTTCAAGGTTGATTGGAGCGCCTCCAGGATATGTTGGTTACGATGAGGGTGGACAGTTAACAGAATCGGTTCGTAGAAAGCCATATTCTGTGGTATTGTTAGATGAAATTGAAAAAGCGCATCCTGATGTTTTCAATATTCTTTTGCAGGTATTGGATGATGGAAGATTAACGGATAACAAAGGAAGGGTTGTTGATTTTAAAAATACGATTATTATCATGACATCCAATGTTGGTTCTCACTTGATTCAGGAAAAGATTGCGAAAATGAATTCGGGCAATAAAGGAGAATTAATTTGGGAAGCCAGAAATGAAGTTCTCGATTTGCTTAAAAAGAGTATTCGTCCGGAGTTTTTGAATCGTATTGATGAAACAATTGTATTTACACCATTGGATCGTGAGGAAGTCAAGCAAATTGTTCGCTTGCAGTTCGAGATGGTAAAATCGATGCTCCTAAAAAATGAAATAAGTATAGAGCTGAGCGAAACAGCAGTTAATTACCTTGGAAATGCGGGCTTTGATCCACAGTTTGGAGCAAGACCAATAAAAAGAGTATTGCAAAGAGAAGTGCTTAACAAACTTTCAAAGCAAATTTTGTCGGAAAGCATTGCTTCTAATCAGAAGATTTTAATTGATGTAGAAGATGGCGATTTGGTTTTTCGAAATTTGTAATAAGAGTTACATTTAAATATTAATCCTGCTTGCCATGTGAGCAGGATTATTTTGTTGCTTAATCTCCTATTCGGTATCAAGATGCCTTGTACTATTTTGATGTGAATTGACTATTGGATTCAAGCTGTGATCTTAATTTGGAATATTGCAAACCATTGCAGTGATTTTCAGGCACAATTCATGAATTATTTTAAGCCATTGTGCATTATTTCTATTTCTTTGTTGGTAATTTAAGAGAGAAAATAGATTAATAATTCTAAAATAGATTCAAATGTCTTCTACTGATTTAAAAGCACAATGGCTTGAAAACTATAAAACAGCACCAGCTCAATTGGATAAAATGGGAGAAGTTAACGGCCTTATTAGTGCATTTAATGCAAATGTAGATGCGGTAATTAAGGTAAATGGTGAAGGAATTCAAAAGTTAATTGCTGAAAATAATTTGGATACAGATGTGATTCTTGCAGAAGGAAAGAGCAGTATTCGTTCCAACGAAGATGCGATACGTGGTTTTCTGAATTGTTTTAAGAATGGTATCGCAGAAGAATGGTTGATAGAAGATGTTGACGTTTTTGAGTGGCTGAATAAAACTGTTGGCTACGATAAATTGCAAATGGGAGGCCAAGGTGGTATTGTTGCCAATGTAATGGCAATCTGTGGTGTAAATTCTGTTTACGTGCATTGTGCATCTTCTCCTAAAGAACAATCTCAATTATTTTTAGATCTTCCAAACTTGGTAACTACAAATGCAAATGGCGAATTAGAGCAAGCTTTTACTGTTAATCGTACTGGCGAAAATGCCCTTATTCATTGGATTATTGAATTTGATAAAGGAGATACAATTAATTTGGGAGGAAAAACATATATGTGCCCTAAAGCCAATCGATTTATCGCTACTTACGACCCTTTAAATTTTAAATTGCATATCGACGAAAACTTCGATAAGTGCATGTCGAATGAGGATGTTAATCCAGAATACATTATCCTTTCCGGATATCAAATGCTACATGAAGAATTGGCCGACGGAACAAAAGGAGCTGATCGTATTGATGAGTCAAAGGAAATGATTGCCAACTGGCGTAAGTCTTGCCCTGATAATTTATTACATTTAGAAGTTGCTTCTACGCAAGATAAAGCCGTGAGAAGGCATTTGATTGATTCTTTGGTTGATAGTGTTGATAGCTTAGGATTTAACGAACGTGAACTTATTGATATACTCGAAGTAATCGGGGAAGATGGACTTGCAGTAAAATGTGAGGCAAACACAAATTCATCTAACTTGTTCGAAGGCATGTTGAAAATATATGAATACACAAAGTGTCCGCGAATGCAATTGCATATGTTTGGCTTATATCTGACGCTTCAGAAAAAAGGCTTTAAAGTAACTCCGATGCAAAATCGTGATGGTATGCAGTTGGCAGCCACTGTTGCTGCAGCAAAAGCCGGAACGGGTGCCATAAACTCTAAAGATGTTCTGCTTTGGGCACAAGGGCATAAAGTTTCTGATGTTGGTTTAGGCGAACTGGAAGCGCTATCTGAAAAAGTAACAGAGCTATTGGGCGAAAATGACCTAACGAGCACTGGTATTTTTACAGATGAAAAATTAGAAATAATAGCAGTTCCTACAATCTTAATTGAGAAACCTGTGACTTTAGTAGGAATGGGAGATACAATCTCATCAGTATCTTTAGTGGGAGCTAGGTAGTAAGATCAGAACAAAAGAATAGCCCCGATGGTTAAGTCGGGGCTTTAATTTGAACCATTTGTGTGGAATAGTTCTAATCTAACTGATCTATTACTAACTTACTAATCTTTACTCATCGAATAAGGAACGAACTTTGGATTTGTTCCCCATGTTTTATTTGGTCTGTCGCTCATTTCTAATACCAGTTTAGCACCGTTTATAATATCAGCGTGCTTGAAATAAGGACCTTTTAATTCTTTTCCATTTAAGCTTGCCGATTGAATGTATTTGTTTTTATCGGAGCAGTTCTTGGCTGTAATTTCTAATTTCTTGTTATTCCCTAAATCAATTGTTATTTCCTCAAATATTGGACTTCCAATATTGTATTCCGGTATACCAGGCGTTACAGGGTAAAATCCCATTGCAGAAAAAACATAGAAAGCAGATAAACCACCACCATCTTCATCGCCACAAATACCAAAAGGTGAATTTGTGAACCAAACATCCATTAGGTAACGAATTCTTTTTTGAGTTTTCCAAGGAGCTCCAGAGTAATTATACAAATAAGGAATGTGCAAACTTGGTTCATTTCCCATAACAAATTGACCTGTTAAGCCAGTTGCATCTGGAAAAATATCCCAATAATCCCATTTTGGAATTCCGAATGGTTCTACAAACAATTGGTCCAATTTGGTATTGAAATTTTCATTTCCTCCCATTAGTGTAATCAATCCAGCAACATCATGTTGAATGTCCCAAGTGTAGGTCCATGAATTGTTTTCAGCAAAGTAAGCTCGACCTCCTAAACCGCCAGATAACTTTGGATCAAATGGTCTAATCCATTCTCCGTCTGCCGATTTTGGTGCCATAAAGCCAATTTCCGAATCAAAATGATTTTTATAATTGTTAGACTTCTCTGAAAATAGTTTGTAATCGTCTTTTTTATCTAAGTCTTTTGCCAATTGAGCAATACACCAATCGTCGTATGAATGTCCCAAGGTTAGTGCCACTGCTTGGCGTTTCTCCCAATGATGAACCTCTTTAACCCATTCTTTTTCTCCAATTTTTAAAGCAGGGAAAAAGCCATTGTCATGATAAAAGGAATCCAATTCGGTTGCTGGCCCATTTTTCCATGGTAGCATGGTTGCTTCTAATTCATTCTTTTTAAGTCCCTCAAATGCTTTTTCAATATCAAATCCGTGCAGCCCTTTAAAATAAGCATCGGTAATTATTGATGCAGCATGGTTACCATTCATACAAGTATGATCACCAGTAAAAAGAGGGAAAGATGGCATCCAACCTCCTTGTTCGTACATTTTAACGTACGAATTAATTTTTTTGGATTGGTTTTCAGGATCGATGATTAACATTAAAGGGTGAGTTGCTCTGTAGGTATCCCAAACCCAGTCGTCAACAAAGAAATCAACACCTTCGTCATGATGAATTTTTTGATCGTAATTGCTAAAATACTTCCCATTTTCTGAGATGTTCACCATTCTTTCGTAACACCTGTAAAGTGCAGTATAAAAGACGATCTTCTGATCTTGACTTCCACCTTTTATTTTGATTTTGGAAAGTGCTTTGTTCCAAATTTGTTTGTGTTTTTCGCTAATCTCATTAAAATTCCAGTTTGGTATTTCTGAGTTTAAATGATTCTCAGCTTCATCAGTTGATAGGTACGAAACGGCTATTTTTAAATGCAGGTCTTTAGCAGTATTATCAAAACTTAAATAAGTACCAACTTCTTCTCCCGAAATGGATTTGTTCTTGGCATTTATTTGCTTTGAATCAAATGTTCCGTAAGTAGATAGCTTTTGATCAAATTTGCCTGCAAAATAGACCTTTACAGGGTGTATGAGATCTAAACCATCAACAGCTGTAATCATATCAAAGCCTTTTATTACATTATCTTTTACGGATATATTAAATTCTCCAATATTTCTTGTTTGCAGATAAAGAGTCGCAGGAGCTTTATCGGTAAAGCTAAACTTCGAAAAGGACACATGCTCACTTGCTGTTACTTGCATTTCGATGTCAGAATCTTCTAGCAAAACAGAATAACAATAAGGTTTAGCTTCTTCCAGATCATGATCGTAATCTGATTCCCAATCTTTAGGATTGTTAGAAATTGCTTTTTGAGAGATCATGAATTTTCCAATTGTGCCTTTTCTGTGTGATACAATTGAAAAAGGGAAATGCTCTATTTTTTGGTTCTGATATCCTTTTGGTTCTTTCGAAATCCGCATCATGCTATTTGGTAAGTGTACCAAAGGACGAGTTGGTTGTAGCATATGTCCAATTCCGCCAATATTTGGATTCACGTAATCAACAACACTTTCTTGAGCAAAAAGAGTAAATGAGATAAGTAGGGGCAAAAATAGCAGTGATAGTCTCTTCATTTGAATTTTCTGATAAAATTATGCTGCCAAAAATAGCTTTGAGCAATTAATTTTAATTTAATTGTCGATTAACCCATGCAAATAATGTGTTAATCATGCTTATTAATCCGAATTAATCTGTCTTTGCAATTGGGAATAAAGCTTTCTAATTATTTGAATATTAATAGGTAGGTGTTTATGGTGACTGAAATTAACTTGATGACAATGTAATTGATGATTTATTTTAAGTAAATCAAGATAAGCTTGGCTCAAAAAAAAACATGAAAACGTTTGCGTAAATTAATTTTTTACACTTATATTGTCATCGATTTAAAAAGAAAAACGAAAAACCATTTGTAATCGAATTAAATCACACCTTTTGATTCTCATCATTAACTGTGGTGAGATCTTACTAACCACTAACTAATCACTAACAATGAGATCCTGCTTATTCTAAATAAGCAGGATCTTTTTTTATGCCTATTTTTCGATTTATCTTTATTGATATTCTCTTTAGTTAAGGAGTTGAAATATTAGGCTGAAATTTAATTGTGCAACTATAAAATCATCAAGTGTTAGGATCTATGATAAAACTCATATAAAAAATATGCTTTGGAAAGAGAAAGTTAAGAGGTTTAATTACTTACAAAGTTTAAGTGTTTAATAACGGTCTGATCTGCAATCGTTTCCAAAAAGTGTTTTTAAACATTATCCAAAGAGGAAAAAAACACGCGAAAGTACTTTGATTTGTATCGAAAGACCTTAAAATTTGCATGTACAAATATTTCGAATCACACGTAATAAATTAACAAATATCCACTAACAATGACACCTAAGTTTAAAGCTCAAGCTGGAACTTTCGAATCAAGCGACATTATGGTTCTTATAGAGCCAGTTGCGGAAGGATCTGGAAGACAGGTTGACATTTCTTCAACTGTAATGCTGCAGTTCGAAGAAGATCTTAAAACATGCATCAATCAAGTTTTAGATGTAATGGAAATTGAAAATGTGCACCTTATTGCAAAAGATAAAGGCGCATTAACACCGACCATTAAAGCGAGAGTTGAAACCGCAGTTAAACGTTCTTTAGGTATTCAGGAGGGTACATTGTAATGGCTAAGAAGAAAAGAAGATCAATGTTGTACATCCCGGGTAATAATCCGGCAATGATTCAACAAGCGGGTGTTTATGGCTGTGATGCCGTACTACTTGATTTGGAAGATGCAGTAGCATTGAACCAAAAAGATGCTGCACGTATTTTGGTACGCAGCATGCTTGAAACCGTAAATTTCTACGATACCGAAGTTTGTGTTCGTGTAAACAACATGCAAACACCATTCGGTTTGGCGGATTTGGAAGAGATTGTTCCTATGCAGCCAGACAATATTCGTTTTCCTAAAACGGAATCGGTTCAGGATGTTAAAGATTTCATGAAAGAGGTTCGTAGAATCGAAAAAGAGCATGGAATCAAAAATCCAAAGATGACCATTCACGTAATGATTGAAACGGCTAAAGGAGTTGCTAATGTATACGATATTGCTGCTTGCGAGCCACGTGTAGATGCAATCACTATTGGAGGTCAGGATTTAACGGCTGATATGGGTATTGTGAAAACGCCGGACGGAGCAGGAATCGACTATGCTCGTAAGAGAATCGTTATGGCTGGTAAGGCTAATAATCTAGATGTATTAGATACTGTTTTTGCTGATGTTAATGATGAGGAGGGTCTTAAAGAGGAGACTGAATACATCAAGAAATTAGGTTTTGCTGGTAAAGCATTGATTAATCCACGTCAGGTTGATCCTGTTCACGAGGTATTCAATCCTAGCGAAAACGAAATCCGTAAAGCTTACCGTGTGTATTCTGAGTTTTATAAGAATACTAAAGCGGGTATCGGTGTTTTTGCTATTGATGGTAAGATGATTGATGCTCCTGTTGTTCAGAGAGCTATCACCGTTTTAGAATATGCTAATATCGATATTAACAGAAATCGAAAAAAATGCAGATTAGTTTAAGCTTTGATTCTTAAAGAAGTAGACAAATGAAAAACGCATTAGGAGTTGAAATCCCTGAATATATAGAAGGTTTAGGCGAATTGCAGCCTTACCAAGGTGTTTGGAAAAGTATCATCGAAGATGAAGTTCCATCTACCAACATATCACGTACTTTAAAGGCAAAGAAAGCACACACATCAAAATTTTGTGATAGTTTAGAAGAAGCTATTAAAAAGTGCGAGCCTTTCGATGGTATGACTGTTACTTGTCATCATCACCTTCGTGGAGGAGATGGTGTATTGATGCAAACTATTGAGATTTTAGACAAGATGGGAATCAAAGATATTACTTTGGCTTCTTCATCTCTAACTTCTGCTCACGATGGTTTGGTACCTTACGTTGAGAATGGTATGATTACTAAGATTTTTTCTTCAGGTATTAGAGGACGTCTTGGTGAAATCATCTCAATGGGAAAATTAAAGCATCCTGCAATTATTCACTCACATGGCGGTCGTGTTCGCGATTTCCTAACAGGACGCATTAAACCAGATTTATCGGTACTTGCTGCTTCAGCCGCTGATGAGGAAGGTAACTCAACCGGATCTCACGGACCATCTGCATTTGGTTCTATGGGCTATGCTGATATTGATGCAAGATATTCAAAGAATGTCATTGTCGTTACTGATAATATCGTTGAATACCCATGTGTTCCAAGTACAGTACGTCAGCATTTTGTTGATCATGTTGTAAAAGTGGATAGTATTGGTGATGCATCTAAGATTGCATCAGGTACAACACGTATCACATCTTCACCAATGGATTTGCGAATTGCTCGTATTGGTGCTACAGTAATCGAACATTCTGGTTTGTTTAAGGATGGTATGTCATTCCAGGTTGGTGCCGGTGGTGCTTCTTTGGCTGTGGCTAAATTCCTTCGTGAGGATATGAAGCGTAAGAACATTCAGGGATCATTCATGATTGGTGGTGTAACATCTTACGGTGTTGACATGCTTGAAGAAGGCTTATTTAAAGCTATTTTCGATGTTCAGTCGTTTGATGCTGCAGTAAGTACTTCTGTATTGAATAACCCTAAACACGTTGAGATTACTTGTGATCAATATGCGAATCCTAATAACTGTGGAGCCATGACCAATAAATTGGATGTGGTAGTCTTGGGGGCACTTGAGGTTGATGTTGACTTTAATGTTAACGTAATCACAGGTTCTTCAGGAGAGATTCGTGGTGCATCGGGAGGTCACTCTGATACAGCATCAGGAGCAAACCTTTCTGTTATTGTTTGCCCATCTTTCCGTGGTCGTTTACCAATTATTATGGATCGTGTTCACACTGTTGTAACGCCAGGTGAAAGTGTTGATGTTATTGTAACTGAGCGTGGTGTTTGCGTGAATCCAGCAAAACCTAATTTAGCTGCTGCCTTGAAAAAAGCAGGTGTAAAAGTCGTTGATATCAGAGATCTTAAAAAAGAAGTTGAAGAAATGACAGGAATACCTGCAGAAAAGCAATTGGGAGATAAAATTGTCGGCTTGGTTGAGTATAGAGATGGAACTATTATTGATGTGATCTATAATGTGGAAAATCTCTCTTAATTAGAAGCGAATTTTATCCTAATCAAATACATTACGCCCTAACTGTTTGTTACATTTAGGGCGTATTATTAATAGTGCAGATGGAGAAGCTAATTAGCGAAATATTAAATGCCAAAGAAGAGAGAGCCGAAGCAAGAAAAGAACTTGCTTCCAAAAGGCTTGTATCGTTAAGTTTGACCCTTAATATTCCAGGTGTTCCAAAGTCTAATGACTTAATAAATAGTTTCTTTTCTTCTAGTTTTGCTGATTTAAAAAGATTTCTACTTTCGTATCGAATAGTGATTAGCGAGGATGAGGAAATTATAAATAAAGATGCAGCTGGAGACTTTTACCTCGTTCCAATTTGTGATACAGGTATAAGAGCAAAAGCAATTAAAGAGATAACGGAAGGTTTTGAAGAAGATCATCCTCTTGGTCGATTATTAGATGTTGATATAACAGATGAAAATGGGAGTCCTGTTTCATCGGGCAAGGCAAAGGTATGTTATTTCTGTAATGAACATCCTGCCGTTTATTGCATGAGAATGCAAACGCATGAGTACACTGAAATGAGAAAGCGTATCGAGACAGATATGATTCAGTTTCTTGAGTCTAGGAGAAAGGATCGAATCTGTAAGGATTTGTCTGCTTTTGCATTAAAAGCATTGCTGCACGAAGTTTCTCTATCTCCGAAACCTGGCCTCGTCGATCGCTTTTCGAGTGGTTCGCATACTGATATGGATTATGCTACTTTTTTAAATTCAAGTGCTGTTTTGGCGGTCTATTTTAAAGAAATTGCAGAGTTCGGATTTTCTTTTTCATCCAGTAATGGTAAAGATGCCCTTCCCAAATTGCGACAAATTGGATTGCAAATGGAAGAGGATATGTTTGCAGAAACCAAAGGGGTGAACACACATAAAGGCGCAATTTTTTTATTGGGTTTTTCTCTTTTTGTATCGGCTCTTAAAATTAAAAAACGGAACTTTTCCTACGATTCATTTGTTGATCAGATAAAAGAATTAAATGGGAGTTTGGTTGAAAAGGAATTGGGGCAGAAATTATATTCGAAGGGTAAAACTCACGGTGAAGAGTGTTTTGAAAAATTTGGAGAGAAGGGAAAAGGAATAAGAGGAGAGATACAAGCCGGTTTGCCATGTGTATTTAAGCATGCAATTCCAGTATTGAATTCTTGTTTTAATGATTTGGAATTGGAAAACGATTCGTCAATTCAGTTTGGACTTACAAAAGCACTTTTATCTTTAATTGCGCACAATAACGATAGCAATATCTTATATCGCAAAGGAGAGCGAATTCTTGATGAATTAAAAGATTTGTCGCAACAAGCTTTTGAAGTTTATGGATCGAATTATTTTAAGGAGAAGTACCAAGAATTGATGAGCTTTTGTGAGCAAAATAGGATCTCGCCAGGCGGGTCAGCAGATTTATTAGCAGTGAGTTATTTTATATATATGGTAAATCAAAAATACGCATAAGCTTTTGCTGAATACAAATTGATACGGAATAAAAAAATAACATTTATCATGATTTGACACTTAAAAAACTCCTTTCATAACATATAAAATTAAAGGTGGATTTTCTGTGGAATTCATATCATTGAATAGTTAAATACAATAAACAAAAACACAACAAATACTAAAACGAACTACTAAGTATGGGCGTTGAGAATACAGATTATAGGGAAGAGTCTTTAGATTTAAAGAATCCCTTTGATATAAAATTAGTTTCAGAATTTATGGAGCCATTGGGCTTCGAATTTGATCCTAGCGATGTGGATTACGCCATGATCCTATATAACTTGAATGGGGAAGTAATCGGAACGGGGTCATATAAGGGGAGAGTATTAAAGTATGTTGCAGTTTCTCCAAAATTTAGAGAAGGCGCTGCTTTTGCTCAAATTGTTACCCATTTAATTGATCTTGTAATTCTTAAGCATAAGCATATTTTTGTTTATACCAAGCCTCGAAATTTAGAGGTGTTTAAGGGTTTAGGATTTACCGAAATTGCCACAGCAGAGCCTTTGTTTTCGGTGCTTGAATTCGGCTATGAAAACATCAAGACTTACCAGGACTATTTAAGGTCAATAAAAAAGGATCTTAGTGTTGGAGATATTGCTTCTGTGGTGGTCAACTGCAATCCCTTTACAAAAGGTCACAAGTACCTAATAGAGAAGGCGTGTAAAGAAAATAGATTGGTTTATCTCTTTATTGTCGAAGAAGATCGCTCTTCTTTTACCTTTGACATTAGGTGGCGATTAATTAAAGAGGAACTTGGGCACTTGGACAACCTTGTAATGGTAAAAGGAGGTAACTACGTTGTTTCCGGAACTATTTTCCCTTGTTATTTCCTTAAAGAGGAAAAGGAATGTGATATTGCAGCAAAACAAGCAGAATTAGATGTGGTCACCTTTATGAACTACATTGTGCCGATATTAAATATCAACAGAAGGTACATAGGAACAGAGATGTATTCACCGGTTACGGCTGCTTATAACGAGGCAATGTTAAAATACCTTCCTTCTAATGGAGTTGAAATCTTAGAAATCCCTAGAATAACCCAAGGAGGTGCTGATAATTATATTTCAGCATCGAAGGTAAGAAAGGCAATTCGAGAAGATCGCTTAAATGACATCCTTGATTTTTTACCTGATTCAACAAAGAATTATCTTTTATCAGATGAGTCTTTAGAGATTCGGGAGAAAATACGAAATACAGTTTCAAGACATTAAATAGCAAAGCCGGATTTTCATCCGGCTTTTTTTATGGTATACATTGTCTATTTAAATCTTAGTTTTTTTCTAAGAATAGATAAACTTGTTGGTTTTGAATTGTACCTGTATTTGGCAAATACCAAATAGAAAAGTAATAGTAAGTTGAAAATGTAATTAAAATACAGAGGAATATGGTAGTTTTTATTGGTGATATCATCAATAATAATATACCAAAAAGTGAAAACTTCCCCTAGAAACCAAAGCCAAATAAAAAACTCATTAAGGTCGTCAACCTTTCGGGTTTTAAATGTGTGTATAACTTGAGGTAATCCGCATATTGCGAAAAGGATGCTACCCATCCAGCCAATAATTTCGTTTGCTTCCATATTATCAAATTTTATGCAAAAATGAGGAAAACAAAGGAGAAAAAGGAGTATTTGAACTAATTTCTTTGGATTAACAATAGGGTTCTATCGTCGTCATATTTTGAGATGTTAAAAAGCTGTGCTAATTCTGTTTCTAGCTCTTTTGCTGCAATAATTTCTTTGTCTTTTTTATTGTCTAAAGCATAATGCATCGCATCATCACCAATCATTTCCCCCGTTCTATCATTAACAGCTTCAATATAACCATCAGTATAAAGTAAAAGTTTATCTCCGATATTAAAATCTTGTATTAAGCTTAGATAGTGTGCATCTGGGATAACACCAAGTAGAGTGCCAACAATATTTAATTGAGTTGTTTTGTTTTCCTTCGCATTGTAAAAGACAGGTTGTAAGGCTCCTGCGGATGCAATACTTACCTTTGATGTCTGTGAGCAAACTGTTATAATACTTAAGGTTGTAAAAACTTCGCTAAGCTTAAGGTCCTTGAAAATAGACTTGTTTATTATTTCGAGAAACTTACCAGGTGATTTTATAAAATCAAATTCCTCTCGACTCAGGTAAAAGTTTATAGTGCTACGAACATATGCAATGTAGGCTGGGACAAAAAACCATGCATCCCATTTTTTACCCATCACATCTCCTAAGATTAAAATCTTTCTATTTTCATCGATATCAACAACTTCGTAATAATCTCCGCCAGGAAGCTTGTCGTAAGGTTGATTTAAAATCTGAATATTAAAATCGCGCAGATCATCCTCAAATTCACTTTCGAAACGAATTGGAGATCTTTTAGCGGCAGTATTTAGTGCATTTAAATATTTGTTTTTTAAATCGTGTTCTCTTTGAACATTAGAATTGATCTGATGAATGATCAATTTTGAATTTAATTTTTTAAATAGAAAATTACTGATTTTTGAACTTAACAATTGATCAATTTGATCCATATCGTCAGCATCAGAAATTAAGATACTTATTGGAATATGGTGAGATACAATCTCTGTAATTTTATCTAAAATGGTAATCGCCCACTTTGCTTTATCGTCTATGATAATTCCCCAAGTATTTGTGTCTTGAAGAGCCATAAAGAAATCGGTGTCGGAATAAACCGCTTTAATGTTTGTTTTTAGATGTTTTCGTGGGAGAGCAAAAGGCTTAATTCTATTGGCGCAATAGATTAAATTTCCTTTTTCAAAACTAATATCATCCTTTCTAGCACTGTCAAGAATATCTTTTCTGAGGTAAGCTTTTTTTAAGTGCGACTGAATTTTGGAGATGAAAATCTTCTGCTTGATGGGTTTGGTGATGAAATCATCAGCACCGTCATTAAGGTTTTTAATCCAAGTTTCTTCTTCTGTATTTCCAGAAAGGAAAATAAAAGGTGTGTGTTGGTATTCGGGTGTTTTTCGTAGTCTTTTAACCAATTCATTACCATCTATAAGAGGCATGTAAAGGTCAGAAATGATGAGGTCAAAATGTTGATTTTTAGCCTCGTCGATAGCTTCTTTGCCATTTTTTGCCAATGTGGTTTGATAACCTAAGCCTTTAAGAGTAAACTCAATAAACTTTAAGATAACTACATCGTCATCAACAACAAGTATATTTGGCGAGACTTTGGCCATCCAAGCAATTTATTCTGCCGATGAAAAACTGTTAACACAAGCGGTTGTATCCTGCAAAATGTCAAAAATAGAATCAAGCTGCATTAGTTCAATCAATTCCATAACATCGTTGTTGATATTACAAAGCTTAATAAAACTCTTGTGCTCTTTTGACGTTTTAAGTGCAGATAACAAAGCTCCAAATCCTGAGCTATCAATAAAACTTATGCCTTCAAAATCAATAACCAATTGTGATTTTGGTTGAGTTAAGAATTCATTCATTTTTTCCTTCGCAAGATTCGCATTTAATGCGTATAACCTATTGGTAGCACCCAATTTCATTATGGTTACAGAGTTAACTTGTTTGGTTTCAATATTCATAGTGGTAAAATCTGGTGTAAATTTTTAATGTTGTTCTAGCGTTTCTTTTAGTTCTCTAATAGCTAATGGACATTGAGTTAAAAAGCCTTCTACTAATTCAGGAATGTGCTTTAATTCAATGTCATTTTTAGTTTCATACTTCACATTAATCCAATTCTTTTCATCAGAAGGACTAAATTCAATGCCTTTTTCTTTTTTTATCTGTAAATCAAATTTAAGATTCCCTTTCGAAAAATGTTCTAGCTGTTCCAAGTAGCTTCCGGTCTTTTCCATTCCCATTGTTCTTACTGATGATTTTGCTTTGTGAGCAACAGCACCTAAAGCTTGCCAATCTTGGGATTCGAAACTATTCGAAACCTCATCTAAGAACTCGGGAACTTGTTCTATAAAAATATCAATCATTTCTTTGATGATACTGTAGTCATTTCCAGACATTTCCTTTAAATAGCTTAAGTCAGTAAGCTTTTCCCCTAGAGTCATTTAGTTGAGATAAGGTTTGTTTACGTTTAATTTAGTCAAATTTATGCTTTTTATAATGCTATTTTCTAAATATTTTATTCAGATTTAATAAACAATATTAATCATGCCTAAGACATATGCAATAATACTAAAATATTTTTAATTTACCTATAAGCTAAGTTATTCAACAGGTGCTTAAATCAACGGTTTTATTGAATCTTTATTGATGATTACTAAATAAGATTCAATAATTATAAAACACTAAAAAGTGATTGTTAAACTAAACTTAAGAAGTTTTTTTTCGTATCATCTTTCTTTTAGGAATTTTGTCTATTCTCAAATATAACTTATCGTCTATGAATTTGAAGTTTACTACCCTTGTTTTATTTATTGTTATAGCAATTTCTTTTCAAATACATGGACAGGAGTTGTTGTCGGTTAAAAAAACTCATTTTGTGGATACTGTGCAAACAAGAAAGGCGGAGTATTCAAAAATAAAAGAAGCCTTAAAGCTTTATGATAAAGGATTGGGCTATGTTGGAGAAAGTTTAAATTTATTATTAGAGGCCTATGCAGTTAACAAAAGCAATGCTGAACTTAATTATAATGTAGGTATTTGTTATTTAGTTGCTGGACCTAAAAATAAAGCTCTTCCATTCCTTTTAGCTGCAGAATCAGTAAATCTTGATATCAGTAATGAAATACATTTTTATATTGGTTTGGCTTATAAGTATCAAAACAACTTTTCAAAGGCAATTATTCACTTCAAAATGAATAATGAATTAATAGCACAAAACAATTATAAGGAACAAAAAGAGTTGATACCAATTGGTGAAAAGCACATTCAAGAATCAAGGTATGGAAAAATGTTTATGGAGGACTCTACATCTTTTGCTATTGAATTGTTAGAAAATGATGTGAATTCAAGTTTTGATGAGTTTAATCCGCAGGTTTTTCGTAGTGATTTGTACTTTAGTTCGAGAAGAGTATTTGAAAAGGAAGATGCCAGATCTTTGGATGATCAGAAGTATTTTGAAAAGTTATTTAAAGCGGAAAAAGATGAAAATACTTGGAGAAATATATCAAGAGAAAAAAATAATTTAGGAGCGAATGTCAATGCAACTTTACTGTGCAATTTTAACGAAAATCAATTTGTATTTTACAATAGTAAAGAAGGAGCAGGAGATTTGGTTTTAGCTGAAAAAGTAAATGGGAAATGGAAAACAGGTAAATCTTTAAAGTTCATCAATAAAAAAGATTCTAGAGAGAGCTCGGCAAGTATTAGCGAGGCAGGTAATGAAATTTATTTTGTGAGTAATCGAAATGATGGATTTGGAAAATGTGATATTTATTATTGCCTTTTAGAAGATAATGGAAGGTGGTCTAAACCAATAAATATTGGAGGTGACATTAACACAGAGTACGACGAAGGAGATGTTTACATTACAAGAAATGGAAAGACATTGTATTTTAGTTCAAAAGGACATAATTCAATGGGTGGGTATGATATTTTTAAATGTGAGCGAGAAGAAATGGGAGGATGGACAAGTCCAGTAAATTTAGGAATGCCGATTAACAGTGCTGAAAACGATATTACTTATAGTGAAGATGCAGAAGGAGTGTTTTATTTTGCATCAGATCGGAGTGGAGGAAATGGAGGTTACGATATTTACCAACAAAAAGTATCTATACCAGTTATAGAGGAAACTGTAATTGAAGAACCAATTGCAGAGCTTGTGGAAGATACTCTTGAAGTTGAAATTCCAGACTTAGAGCAAGCTAAATTGGTTGTACCTATAGCAGTGCCAATTATTGCTGTTGAAAATGAACTTGTTGAACTAGCGGAAAAACCAATGAAACAAGAATTGGTTGAAGAAGATTTTGTTTACCGAGTGCAAATTGCCGCTAGCAGAAAAGAAATGGATCCAGCAGAACTGTTTCGAAGATATAAAGGTGGGGATGTTATTGAACATTTATTTGTTGAAAATTGGCATAAATATACAATAGGAGGTTTTTTAACTTTTAAAGAAGCTGCCAATTATAGAGACGATTGTGGCGTAAAAGATGCATTTGTTGTGCTTTTTAAAGGAGGTTATCGTTTGGGGATAGCAAGGCGTCCGGTTGGCGGAAACTAATTGTTTTGTTTTTATAATATCTGAGAAAAAGTTTTACATTTGCAATTGTTAAAACAAACACAACTTAATTAGTTTTTCTTAGGTCTAAGTTATCTTCTTTCAGGATTTTTGAAAATGTAGAGCTTTGCCCCAAACACGTATTTAGATGAAAAGAACTGCATTCACTAGTTTTCATGAAGAATTAGGCGCTAAGATGTTAGAATTTGCTGGGTATAACATGCCTATTGAATACACTGGTATTAAGGATGAGCACATGTGTGTTCGTGAGAAATTAGGAGTATTTGATGTTTCTCATATGGGTGAGTTTTGGGTAAAAGGCCCTAAGGCTTTTAGCTTTGTTCAGAAATTGACCACTAATGATGTGGCAGCTTTAACTGATGGAAAGATTCAGTACTCATGTTTTCCTAACGGAAAAGGTGGTATTGTTGATGATTTGTTGGTTTACTGTATCGATTCTGAAACTTATTTATTAGTTGTTAACGCGGCTAATATCGAAAAAGACTGGGCCTGGTGTTCTAAGAATGCCGAAGAAATGGGCTTAGAAGTAGGTAAAGAACTTTACAATGCGTCTGACGAAATTTGCCAGTTAGCTGTTCAAGGTCCTTTGGCTCTTAAAGCAATGCAGAAGCTTGTCGATGTTCCTGTTGAAGATATGGAATACTATACTTTCAAGAAAGTGAATATGGCTGGTATCGAGAATGTCATTTTCTCTACTACAGGTTATACAGGTTCAGGTGGATGTGAAATCTACGTTGCAAACGAAGATGGCGAGAAACTTATAAATGCTGTAATGGAAGCAGGTAAAGAGTTTGGTATTCAGCCAATTGGTTTAGCTGCTCGTGATACGCTTCGTCTTGAAGTTGGATTCTGCTTATACGGTAATGATATTGATGATACACATACTCCAATTGAAGCTGGTTTAGGATGGATTACTAAATTTGTTGATGGTAATGACTTTATCGATAGAGAATTTTTCGAGAAGCAGAAAGCTGATAAGCCTAAGCGTCGTTTGAAAGGTTTTGAAATGATCGACCGTGGTATCCCTCGTCAGGGTTATAAGATTGAGGATGCTGAAGGAAATGAAATTGGTGAAGTAACTTCTGGAACAAGTGCTCCTGCAGTTGGAAAAAATATAGGTATGGGTTACGTTAAAGAGGGTTTCTATAAAGCGGATACGGAGATTTTTATTCGTGTGAGAAAGAAGGCTCTTAAAGCAAAAATTACAAAAATACCTTTTTACAAAGCGTAAGGGTGTTTTTTTTATGATATTGATTAGAGCAGATGCATTTACATGTATCTGCTTTTTTTTGTCTATTTTAAAACTTGTGGTAATTAAAAGAACATAAATTCTTATATTTGCTTTGGTTTTTGAGTTGAAAAGTGATTGTTTTTTAAGTTTCTTTTTAACTTTTGCCATTTAAATTCACAAAGATTGTTCATTTCAATTCAAATATTTGGTTGGAAAGGAAAACACCGAGTCTTGTGAGAGAATTATTAAAAATAATTTCCGAGGGTTAAAATTCTGTTTTTCAGAACGTAAGTATTAATCTATACGAAGGGGGATGAGATGAGAATTTATTTGTTTTAAAACATACATTTTAACAGATAAAAGCGTCTTAAAATAAATTTTTATTTGCAAATTTGCCTCAGGATATGGAATAATACAAAAATTTAAAACGTTTGAAAAAATGAAAGTACATAATTTTTCTGCAGGACCCTCAATCCTTCCTGACTCAACAGTAGAAAATACTGCTGCAGCTATTAAGAATTTTGCCGGAACATCTCTTTCTTTAATGGAAGTATCTCACCGTAGCAAAGAATTTGTTGCCGTAATGGATGAAGCTATCGCTTTATTCAAAGAATTATTGAATATTCCAGCAGGATACTCAGTAATGTTTGTAGGTGGTGGAGCTTCAACTCAGTTCTGCATGATTCCTTACAATTTAATGGCTAAGAAATCTGCTTACTTAAACACAGGTGCTTGGGCAAACAAAGCTCAAAAAGAAGCTAAGTTGTTTGGTGAAGTTGTTGAAGTTGCTTCTTCTAAAGAAACAGTTTACAACTACATTCCAAAAGGATACGAAATTCCTGCTGATGCAGATTATTTCCATATTACTACAAATAATACCATTTATGGTACTGAGATCAAGCACGACATGGACGTGAATGTACCTCTTGTTGCTGATATGTCATCTGATATTTTCTCTCGCCCTGTTGATGTATCTAAGTATGCATTAATTTATGGTGGAGCTCAAAAGAACCTGGCGCCAGCTGGTGTTACTTTTGTAATCGTTAAAGACGAGTTACTAGGTAAAATGGATCGTCAGATTCCTACTATGTTAGACTACAGAACTCATATCAAAGGTGAGTCAATGTTTAACACACCTCCGGTGGTTCCTGTATTTGCTGCTCTTCAAACTTTGAGATGGATCAAAGAAATGGGTGGTGTTTCTGCAATGCAGAAAATGAATGAAGATAAAGCTGCGGTTCTTTACAACGAGATTGACCGTAACCCAATGTTCAAAGGTACTGTTATCAACGAAGAAGATCGTTCATTAATGAACATCTGTTTCGTAATGACTGACGAGTACAAAGAACTAGAAAAAGATTTCTTCGAATTCGCTACTTCAAAAGGTATGTCTGGAATTAAAGGTCACCGTTCAGTTGGTGGTTTCCGTGCTTCTACTTACAATGCTTTACCAAAAGCATCTGTACAGGCATTAGCAGACTGCATGAAGGAATTCGAAACAATGCATGTAAAGTAATTACCTGATTATATGGGTTTGAGTGTGGCAACACACTCGAATCTCTATTTTGAGTCATTAAAGCATGAGGAACGACTAAAGGGATCCGTAAGGATAACTTCGATTTGGCTGGCAATGACATTTTATTTTTAACGTTTTAAATTAATAAAATGACTAAAGTTTTAATTGCAACCGATAAACCTTTTGCTCCTGCTGCTGTAAACGCGATTCGCGAAGTAGTTGAAGGTGCAGGATATGAACTAGCTTTGCTAGAGTCATATACAGATAAGGCTGAGTTAATCGCAGCTGTTGCTGATGTTGATGGAATGATTATTCGTTCTGACAAAGCAACTCGCGAGGTGCTTGAAGCAGCTAAAAATCTAAAAGTAATTGTACGTGCAGGTGCTGGATACGATAATATCGATCTTGAAGCATGTACTGAAAAAGGTATTGTGGCCATGAATACGCCTGGTCAAAACTCGAACGCTGTAGCTGAGCTAGCATTAGGAATGATGGTTTTCCTTGCTCGTAAAGGTTATAACGGGAAAGCTGGTGTTGAGTTAAGAGGTAAGAATATCGGTATTCACGCTTATGGTAACGTTGGTAAACACGTTGCTAATATTGCTAAAGGTTTCGGAATGACAGTATATGCATTCGATCCTTTTGTTGCAAAAGAAGCTATTGAAGCTGATGGAGTTAAGGCAGTAGACACAGTAGAAGAGCTATATAGCACTTGTCACTATGTTTCCTTGCATATTCCTGCCAACGACAAGACTAAAAAATCAATTAATTACGATTTGTTGAACAAGATGCCTGAGGGTGGTATCCTTGTTAATACAGCTCGTAAAGAAGTAATTGACGAAGAAGGTATGTTGAAACTTATGGCAGATCGTAACGATTTTGCTTATATCTCTGATATCGCACCTGATTGCAAAGACGAATTTGCTGCTAAATATGAAGGTCGCTTTTTCTTTACACCTAAGAAAATGGGTGCTCAAACAGCTGAAGCTAATATCAATGCTGGTATCGCCGGAGCTAATCAGATTGTGAACCTGATTGAAAAAGGAGACGAAACATTTAGAGTAAACAAGTAATATTTGGAAAACAAGAGGAATATCATGTTCTTCTTGTTTTCTACCTTATATATTTGAATGCAATTTGTATTTAAATAGAGTACAACAACAAACAAACACAACAAAAACATAGAACGCGATGGCAATTGTAAAACCATTTAGAGGCTTACGCCCAACTAAAGATATCGCTAAAGATTTAGCATGTTTACCATATGACGTAATGAATTCAGAAGAGGCTGCACAGATGGCTGAAGGTAAAGATTGTTCTTTGCTTCACATCACTCGTGCAGAGATCGACTGTCCTGCTGGAACAGACGTTCACTCTAACGAAGTTTACGAAAAATCAGTATCTAACCTTAAGCTATGGCAAGAAAAAGGTTGGTTGAAGCAAGATTCAGAAGCTAAATTCTATATCTACGCTCAAACAATGGACGGACGTACTCAGTACGGTATCGTTGCTAATGCTGCTTGTGAAGATTACCGTACAGGTGTTATCAAGAAGCACGAGCTTACTCGTCCAGACAAAGAGGAAGATCGTATGATCTTAACTCGTTACACTGAGGCTAACCTTGAGCCAGTATTCTTTTCTTACAAAGCTGTTCCAGAGATTGACGCTATCGTAGCAAACATTGTAAAGAACGAAGAAGCTGAGTACGATTTTGTTGCTGAAGACGGATTCGGTCACCATTTCTGGCCTGTAAACGATGCAGCTACTAACAAAGAGTTGGAAGAGTTGTTCGCAACTAAAGTTCCTTCTACTTACGTAGCTGATGGTCACCATAGAACAGCTGCTGCTGCTCGTATTGGAGATGAGTTTGCTGCTAAGAACCCTAATCACACTGGTGATGAAGAGTACAACTACTTCATGGCTGTTCACTTCCCAGATGATCAATTGGCAATTATCGATTACAATCGTGTAGCTAAGGATCTTAACGGAATGACTGAAGTTGAATTCCTTGCTAAATTGGAAGAGACTTTCACTGTTGAGTGTATGGGTGAGGAAACTTACAAGCCAGCTCAATTACATGAGTTCTCTATGTATTTAGATAACAAGTGGTACAAGCTAAACGCTAAAGAAGGAACTTACGATGATAAGGATCCTATTGGTGTATTGGACGTAACAATCCTTTCAAACCACGTATTGGATAACCTATTGGATGTTAAAGATCTTCGTACGACTACTCGTGTTGAGTTCGTAGGTGGTATTCGTGGATTAGGTGAATTGAAGAGACGTGTTGATAGCGGTGATATGAAAGTAGCTTTCGCTTTATACGCAGTATCTATGCAACAGTTGATCGATATTGCTGACACAGGTAACATCATGCCTCCTAAAACGACTTGGTTTGAGCCTAAACTACGTTCAGGATTATTGATTCACAAATTGGACTAGGTCTAAAAATATATTAGTTGAAAGGGATGCCAGTTGGCATCCCTTTTTTTGTTCGAAACCGTACATGATCGTGCTTTATCGAACATTTTTTTTAAATTTTAGTTTTGTTAAGTGTAAGATATTTAATAGCTTGAGAGTACTGGCATGTGGATTGATATATCCTCCATGTAAATCTAACCTCTTGCTATGATTCAAAGTTTCTTCAAAGTTGCCTTTCGAAATATGAGAAAGTACAAAGGCTATTCGTTCATTAATATTGCTGGCTTAGCTGTGGGCTTGGCATGTGTGTTTTTGATCTATCTATTTGTGCGAGATGAGTTGAGCTATGATAAATTTTATCCAACTTCTGAAAATGTTTATCGTGTAGCCACCAAAATAAAAATGGGTGAGCGAAAAATGGATGGCAATACAATTTGTGCTCCTTTTTCGCCTAATGCAGTAAATGATTTTCCAGAAGTAAAAGTAGCCACAAGAATAAATTTTTGGAACAATGTGCTATTTACTTATGGAGAAAAACAATTCGTAGAAGATAAATATTTGCGCACCGATTCTACATTTTTCGAGGTGTTTCCAAGGCCATTTATTTTTGGTGACGCAAAAACAGCATTCGCAGAGAAAAATAATATTGTCTTGACAAGAACAACTTCTCAGAGGTTCTTTGGTAATGAAAATCCCGTTGGTGAAATTTTAAAAATGCCTAAGGATAAGCTTTTTATTGTTAGTGGTGTGGTTGAAGATGTTCCGGAGAATTCTCATTTTCATTATGATTTAGTTGGTTTGCTAAATTTGAGTGCTGAAGAAGAAGATGCTTGGTTTAGTGATTACATGCAAGCTTATTTTTTGCTAGAACCTGGAATTGATTATAAGGATTTAGAGGCGAAATTTCCTGATTTTGTAGTGAAATATATGGGGCCAAAATTGATAGAGGTTTTAGGGATTGATATCGAAGCATGGGAAAAAGACGGAAATGAGTTTCGCTATTATTTGGAACCTCTTGAATCAATATATTTAGAAACTACAACAGAAAAACAGATTGAGCCTGTTAGCGATATAAAATACATTTATATATTTTTTGCGATCGCTTTTTTTATTCTATTATTAGCCTGTGTAAACTTCTTAAATCTTACAACAGCAAGATCATATACAAGAGCCAAAGAAGTTGGAGTACGTAAAGTGTTTGGCAGTGGTAGAAACATGTTAATGATTCAATTTTATGCTGAGACTTTTTTGATGTCTTTGCTGGCTGTAGTTGTTTCCTTCTTTTTGGTTGAATTGATTTTGCCATATTTTAATGCTATCGCCAGAAAAAATTTAACATCCGAACTATTGTGGCAAGGAGAGTATTTTCTATTTATGGCTGGTGTAATGATATTCGTAGTATTGTTTGCAGGTAGTTATACAGCTATTTCCTTGTCTCGATTTAGAGTAATGAGTGTATTGAAAGGCGAAGTTCAAAAGGGTAAAATTGGTAAACAAATACGAGCAATTTTGGTTGTATTTCAGTTTACGGTAGCTATTGGGATATTGATATCGGCATTTGTTATTAAAGAGCAGGTTGATTTTATGCAAGAAAAAAAGCTTGGTTTTAATAAGGAACGTGTTTTGGTTGTGGATAGAGCATATGCTTTGGAAGATGAGCAAAAGCAGACAATTAAGGAGAAATTAAATCAATATTCGGGCATTGAAGATGTCTCTTTTTCAGGAATGGTTCCAGGGAGAGGTACCAATGGTTGGTCGATGTATAAAGAGGGAGCAAGTAATGAAGATTTGATAAATTTTCGATTGATGCATGTCGATGAGAGTTTTGTTGATTTATTGGATTTAAATATACTTGATGGAAGAAAATTTGATAAGAATAGGTTGTCTGATACCACAGCTTTTATAGCCAACGAAGCGGCTATTGTAGCATTGGGATATAAAGACAACCCCGTAGGTAGGTATATCTATAAGCCAAGCTTTAATCAGAAAGATCGAGTTCCTCAGGAGATTATTGGGGTTGTAGAAGATTTTCACTTCGAATCGATGCGTGATAAAATATTGCCGATGTTATTGACGTATAACCCAAAGTATTTTAAGCGATACATGTTGGTGAAGTTAGAGCCAGACAATATTATGGAAGGTGTAAAAGTGGTAAAAAAGAACTGGTCGAAAATGACCACCGGTCAGCCATTTGAGTATTTCTTTTTAGATAGTGATTTTAATAATTTGTTTAAAGGTGAAGAAAGGGTTGCTAACATACTTAGTGCTTTTACCATTTTGGCTTTTTTCATTGCCTTACTAGGATTATTAGGTTTGGTATCATTCGAGATGCAGCAAAGAGTAAAAGAGATAGGTGTTCGCAAAGTATTAGGTAGTTCAGAGTTGAGCCTAATGGTTATTTTGAGTAAAAGGCTTTGTCTGCATGTTGTTATTGCAAATATATTTGCTTGGCCGCTTACCTATTTTGCAATGCAATCTTGGTTATCGAATTTTATTTATCGCATAGATTTCCCTTGGTTCTATTTGCTATTAGCCTTGCTGATGTCAATAGTGTTAGCAGTATTAACAGTTAGTGGTCATTCTTTAAAAGTAGCTAGAACAAACCCGATAGAATCTTTAAAGTATGAATAGTAGTTTATTATAACTATTTGAAGACTCTCATTCGGTTTGGATGGGAGTTTTTTTATGCCTTTTTTAACCACTTGGTTAAAAAAGGTATAAATTGTTTTGCGTTTAAATAAAGCTCTACATTTGTATTAACCAAACGGTTAAACCGAATGGTTTATTTTTTGAATTTAATTTAACCATCTGGTTAAAGCATGAAAGAGAATAAGAAATCAGAAGAAACACAGGAACTAATATTAAAAACAGCAAAGCAAATTTTTGCTAAAAAAGGATATGCTGGCGCCAGAATGCAAGAAATAGCCGATCGCGCAGGAATAAACAAGGCCTTATTACACTACTACTACAAAAACAAAGAAAAATTATTTGAACAAATTTTTACTGAGGCATTTATTAACCTAGCTAGACCAATGGCAAGTTTCTTAGCGGATGAATCTGAATTGTTCCAGAAAATAAGAAAAATATGTCATTTGTATCAGACGGTGTTAAGTGAATATCCATTTATACCAAATTTTGTTCTAAACGAGGTGAATACGGATCCTTCAAGAATTATTAGATTAATCAATATTGAAGGAGTTATGGATGGTATGGAGAAGACTTTAGTTCAAATTAAAAAAGCAAGTGAAGATGGAGTTATAAGAGAAATAGATCCACGGGAATTGATTCTAAATATTATAAGTCTATCAATCTTTCCCGTTGTTGCTCGTCCCTTAGCAAAGGAGCTGTTATTTAAAGAAGTTAATATGGATGAAATGCTTAAAAAAAGAGCGGATCAAGTTGCCAATTTTGTGATACAATCGATAAGAATATAAAAATTGAGATATGAGAGTTTTAAAATATAGTAAATACGTTTTTTTACTGATCATCTTTTTTAAGATTCAAATAGGCTGGAGCCAAGAGGAAGTTCTTAATTTGGATCAATGTCAGAAAGAAGTTCAGGCGAACTTTCCATTAATGAAAGGAAAGTCATTGTTGAATAAATCTTCTGAACTGAATATTGAAAATCTTAAGGTTTCTTACTTGCCAAGGCTTTATGCAAATGGACAAGTTAGTTACCAGTCCGATGTTACTGGGATAAATTTACCAGGAGTTGATGCGCCCGAGGCACCTAAAGATCGTTACGCTTTAAATCTTGATATTGAGCAGTTAATTTACGATGGAGGGAAGACCAAGAGTAGAATTGAAGTTGAAAAGAAAAGCTCTGAGGTTGATATTAATGATCTTGAAATTCAGATGTATCAATTGCGTGCAAGAGTGAATGCAGCATTTTATGGTATTCAATTGGTTCGAAAAAGCAAATTGGTACTTGCTGATAAGCAAAAAACTATTTTAAATCGTCTAGAACAGATTAAATCGGCAGTTGAAAATGGTGTTATTTTACCTGCGAATTTGAAAGTACTGCAATCGGAAATATTAGTAATAGATCAGCAAGTTCTAGAGCTTAAGGCAATGCAAGAATCGTTCTTTTCAACACTTTCTGAATTGATGGGACGGAAAATTGATACTGAAGTGAAACTTGAAGAAACCAAGTTTGAAGAGGAAGTTGTTAATCGTGCAAGTATAGATGTAAAGCAAAGACCAGAATATCTTCTTTATTCAAGTCAGAAATCTTTACTCGAAGCACAAAAAAAGCTTTTGAAAAAGGATAGATCTCCTGTTATAACTGGATTTGGACAAGCAGGTTATGGAAATCCGACTTACAATCAATTAAAAGATGAATTTGACACTTATTATATGGTAGGAGCAAAGATATCATGGAATATTTTCGATTGGAAGGCAAATCGCCGAAAGCAAAAGCAGATTGTGTTTAGAAAAGATTTAATAGAAACGAAAGAACTCAGCTTTACCCAGAATCAGTTAATTGAAATGGGAAATGAAACGAGTAAAATTAGAAAGTTTACTGTTTTGCTTGAAAAGGATGATGCGATAATTGAATTGCAGGCAGCTGTTAGCAAAAGTTCCGCTTCTCAATTAGATAATGGCGTGATTACCTCTAGTGATTATCTAGAAGATTTAAATAAAGAAATTCAAGCAAAATTGAATAAGGAATATCATACCATTCAATTACAGCAATCTATAGCGGAATACAACAGAATTAAAGGAATTTAAAGAATAAGAAAATGAAATTTACGACAATAATAGCAATCGCCCTTGTATTCTTGACTTCGGCATGTATGCAAAACGAAAACGAATCGGATGCTTATGGTAATTTTGAAGCAAATGATTATATGATATCAGCAGAAAATGCAGGAAAAATATTATCTCTTGATATTGATGAGGGAGATGTGTTTGTAAAGGCAGAACAGGTTGGATTGATTGATACAACTCAATTATTTCTTCAAAAAGAGCAATTAAAAGCTGAAAAAAGATCAATTGCCTCAGGAGTTCAAAATATTCTTTCGCGAATTGCTGTTTACCAAGAGCAACTTACAATTCTTAAAAAGGATAAATCACGCATTGATAAGATGTTTACAGATGGAGCCGCAACCAGCAAGCAAGTAGATGATATTAATGGAAATATATTGGTTGTTCAGAAACAAATTCAAGCCGTGAAAACAGAGAATGCAAAAGTGCTTGGTAGCTTGGAAAATGTGACTCGAAAAGTAGATGCATTAAATGATTTAATTGAGAAAAGTAAGATATACGTGCCCGAGGCTGCAACAGTTTTAGAGAAATATCGTGAACCCTACGAAATGGTAAACATGGGTACTCCCCTATTCAAATTAGCCGATTTAAGAACACTTGACTTAAGAGTTTACATCAGTGGTGATCAAATTTCATCTGTTAAAATTGGGCAAACCGTAAATGTTTTGATTGATAAAAATGAAGACGAGAATTTCACTCTTGAAGGCAAAATAAGCTGGATTTCGTCTCAATCGGAGTTTACGCCCAAAATTATTCAAACAAAAAAAGAGCGGGTAAAATTGGTATATGCCGTAAAAATAAAAGTTGTTAACGATGGGCGTCTGAAAATTGGTATGCCAGGCGAAATTAGATTCTAAAAAACGATGAATGCAAGCATACATATAGATAAAATATCTAAAAGCTACGGCAATGTCCAAGCTCTCAAAAATATCAGTTTGGATATTCATTCAGGTGAATTATTTGGACTGATTGGCCCGGATGGTGCTGGTAAAACAACGCTTTTCCGATTGCTGGCAACCCTGTTATTACCCGACGAAGGCTCTGCCCAATTGTGTGATATTGACAGTATAGCTGGATACAAGAAAATCAGGAACCTTTTAGGATATATGCCAGGTAAGTTTTCTCTTTATCAGGATTTAAGTGTGATTGAGAACCTTCGCTTTTTTGCGACTGTTTTCAACACTAAAATCGAAGATAATATGGATATGATTCATGATATCTGGGTGCAGATTGAACCTTTCAAACACCGTTTGGCAGGACAACTCTCAGGTGGTATGAAACAAAAACTGGCTCTTTGTTGCGCACTCATCCATCAACCCAAAATACTATTACTAGATGAACCTACTACAGGTGTCGATTCCGTATCAAGATCGGAATTCTGGCAAATGCTTAAGGGCTTAAAAAAGAGAGGTATCACTATAGTCGTTGCAACTCCCTATATGGACGAGGCCAATTTATGTGAACGTGTTGCACTAATTCAGGATGGTGAGGTTTTGCAGGTTAATACACCTGCTGAAATTGTAGCACAATTTGGCAAAGAACTGTATTCTGTTAGAAGCGATGACAATTACCAATCATTACTCGATTTAAGAGAGTTTGAAGCGACTCATTCGGTTTTTCTCTTCGGACAAAGTTTACACTACACCGATTTACGTAATGAAGTTCCGGAAGAAGATCTAAAGCAGTATTTGGAAAAGAAAGGACGCTCTGGCATTCTTATCGAAAAGATAAAACCCAGCATAGAAGATTGTTTTATGGCATTAAGTACAAAATCAGAAGATCATGAATAGTACACAACAGGTGATCCGTGTTAAAAACATGTACAAGAAATTCGGAGAATTTACGGCGAACAGTGATTTGACTTTCGAAGTAAAAGCTGGTGAAATTTTTGGTTTCCTGGGTGCTAATGGTGCAGGTAAAACAACGGCTATTAAAATCCTATGTGGCTTATCTTTCCCAACATCGGGAGAAATTAGTGTCGCTGGTTTTGATGTATACAAGGAACGGGAATCCGTCAAAAGAAACATTGGCTATATGAGTCAGAAATTCTCTCTTTACGAGGATTTAACGGTTTTTGAAAACATTCGATTCTATGGAGGCATCTATGGTTTATCTAAATCAGAAATTAATTCTAAATCGGACGAATTGCTAAAAAAACTTGATCTGGAACATGCAAGAAATAAAAGAATAAGCGCATTACCATTGGGCTGGAAGCAAAAATTAGCCTTCTCTGTAGCCATAATTCACAACCCTAAGATTGTATTCCTTGATGAACCAACCGGTGGTGTCGATCCCGTAACGCGAAGACAATTTTGGGATTTGATTTACGATGCCTCCCGAGCAGGAATTACCGTTTTTGTAACAACGCACTATATGGACGAAGCAGAATATTGCGACCGGGTATCCATTATGGTAGATGGTAAAATTGAGGCCTTAGATACGCCGGAGGAACTGAAAAAGCAATTTAATGCGACTGATATGGATCAGGTCTTTCTTAGTTTGGCCAGAACTGCAACTCATATAGAATAAGATTAATAAATATACGGATGAATCGATTTATCGGATTTTTAAAAAAGGAGTTCTATCATATTTTTCGAGATAAGAGATCTATGCTTATTCTGTTTGGAATGCCAATCGTTCAAATCATGCTCTTTGGTTACGTCATTTCTACGGATCTTAAAGATGTTAAAATGGCTGTATTGGACCATTCTAAAGATGAATATTCTGCAGAAATCATCAATAAAATAACCTCATCGGGCTACTTTAAACTAACTGAGAACCTCGAGTCTGCAGAAGAAGCCGATGCCATTTTTCGGAAAGGCGATGTGAAACTGATTTTAGTCTTCGAACCTGATTTTGGTAAGAACTTAATCAAAAACACAAAAGCTAATGTTCAGATTCTAACCGATGCTACTGATCCAAACATGGCTAATTTGGAGGTTAATTACTTGCAAGGTATTCTTCAAAACTACAATATCGAAATCAATAATGGAAAGAAAGAGCCCTTCAGGATTAAGTCTAATACACGAATGTATTTTAATTCCAATCTGGAAAGTGTTTTCATGTTTATTCCCGGTATAATGGCAACCATACTCATGTTAGTTTCAGCCATGATGACCTCAATATCAATTGCTCGCGAAAAAGAATTGGGAACCATGGAAATACTATTGGTATCACCCTTAAATCCATTACAAATTATATTGGGTAAAGTAACACCATATCTGGTTTTATCATTTATCAATGCCTTGGTTATTATTGGCATGGGCTATTTTATATTCGGTGTTCCAATTTTAGGCAGTTTTGCCTTACTAATGGCTGAGAGTATTCTATTTATCTTTCTTGCTTTATCCATCGGTATTTTTATATCAACAGTAGCAAAAAGTCAGCAAGTTGCAATGATGCTCTCCATGTTTGTATTAATGTTGCCTACCATCATACTTTCCGGCTTTATTTTTCCAATTCGAAACATGCCGCTCCCCCTTCAGATCATAAGCAATATAATACCTCCAAAATGGTTTATTGTGATTTTGAAAAACATTATGCTGAAAGGTGTCGGTTTTGAATATATATGGAAAGAGACTTTGATATTAATCGCCATGACCATAGGTTTCATCGGACTTAGCCTTAAGAAGTTTAAAACAAGATTAGAGTAATCCCGAAAGTAAGAATTATGCGAATTTTAAAATATCTACTACAAAAAGAGTTTTTACAGATTTTCCGTAACAAGAGCATGTTACCTATCATATTTGTCATGCCAATAGTTCAGCTTTGTATTCTGTCTTTTGCGGCTACTTACGATATGAAAAACACGAATCTGTATATTGTCGACAAGGATCTTTCCAGTCACTCCAGAGAATTAATTTCCAAATTTAATGGATCTCCGTTTTTCACAGTTAAAGAAATTGGTTTTTCGGAGGAAGAGGCGGAAAAAGAAATATTTAAAGACAATATTGATGCAATTCTTGTCTTCAATAAAGATTTTGGAAAGTCTGTTGATTTAAAAACACAGGCATCCATTCAGATTCTTGTGAATGCCATAAATGCAAGTTCAGCAGGCCTGTACAACGCTTACATCAATTCTGTTATTCAGGATTATAATCAGAATATAGCACTCAGTTTGGCAGGGCTAAGTCAGGACAATCAACACAATATGGTCAGATCGACTTACTCGCATCAGTTTAATCCCGAGATGAAGTATATACCGTATATGCTACCAGGTTTAATTGTTTTGCTGATTACCGTTATTAGCTTGTTTTTATCTGCAATGAATGTTGTGCGGGAAAAAGAGATTGGAACCATTGAACAGATCAATGTAACACCAATTAAGAAGTCTCAATTCATTCTAGCGAAGCTAATTCCCTTTCTGCTTATAGGCTTTTTCGTTTTGGGAATAGACCTTTTGGTTGCTGTTTGGGGATTTAAAATTCCGTTTTTAGGTTCAGTTTGGCTGATCTATCTGGTCGCCTTTGTCTATTTAATTGCAATCTTAGGCTTCGGCTTACTCATCTCAACACAAACTGACACACAGCAACAAGCCATGTTTATAGCTTGGTTTTTTATGGTCATTTTCTTACTGATGAGTGGTCTATTTACACCTATCGAAAGCATGCCCGAGTGGGGACAGAAGCTTAACATTCTCAATCCAATTGCTTATTTTATCAAAATAATCAGAATGATCATGTTAAAAGGTTCCGGCTTTTTTGATATCCTACGAGAATTCGCAATATTGGGAATGTTTGCTGTTTCAACTATATTTTTTGCAGTAAGAATGTATCGGAAAGTTTCGTAAGGAATAATATAGGCTTAATTGCAGTTTACCGATCGAAAACTTGCTTTTGTCTATTTTATTTGGGAGAATTTATTCAAATCGTTTTACTTTGGACAAAACCTAATCTTAATGTCTGATAAATACCTCAAATCAATTTACAATTCTGGCTGGAGAATAGTCATTATCCTCACAGTATTGTTGCAAGCAAGTATAATCCCTTTAGACTTTTTATTTAATTTAAGAAGTCTGAATTGGTATCGTACGCTTGATTTAAGTATTTCGTTGATTTTCTGTCTTGATCTAATTGCAAATATTTTAAGATACCGTGAAGTTAAAAATCATTCAATTCTAAAAGATGTCTATTGGGATTCTTATTCATCCCAGAAGTTTTTTGTAGCTGACATTCTCTCGTTGTTACCTTATGCAGTAATTTTTTCTCATCCTGCTTTTCAATTGCTTCGTCTTTTTAAATGGGTAAGAGTTTATAGAACTGCTCGCTTTTTTCAAATTCGAAATATTCGCATGTCAGCAAAAATATCCTTATGGTTTATGCTATTAGGTTTTTTTGTTTTTTCCCATTGGTTAACATGCATTTGGCTAAATATTCATGGCTTGGAAAGTGGTATAACAAATGGCGATAACTATGTACAATCTCTATATTGGATAATCACAACCTTAACTTCGGTAGGTTACGGAGACATTGTTCCTGTTGGTAATATTGAAATGTTGTTCACCATATTTCTTCAATTATTTGGAGTGGGAGTTCTTGCTTTTTTGGTAGGAACAGTTGTAGGTATATTCACAAAGAAAAATCCGGCAGAACAACGATTTATAGAGAATATGGAAAAACTTAGAGCATTAATCCATTATCAGCATATTCCTAAGAGCCTGGAAAATAGAATAAACGACTATTTTACTTACGAATGGAAACAAAAACTTGGATATGATGAGAGCGAGTTAATGGAAGCACTACCCTACGGTTTAAGAATAGAATTACAGCTCGAATTCAAGAAAAATGTCATCAAAGATATTCCTTTGTTCGATTGTGTTGACGATCATTTCATAAGAGACATAGCCCAATATCTTACACCTATGATATTAACACCTGGAGATTATTTATTCAGAACCGGAGATATTGCCAAGTCCATGTTTTTTGTACAAAAAGGAAAAATAAGTGTTCTCTCTGCCGATGAAAGTAAGCAGCTAACCATTCTGCAAAAAGGTGACTTTATGGGCGAAATAGGACTGTTTAAGAAAGTAAGCAGAACTGCAACAGTAAAGTCAATAAGCTATTCTGATGTGTACGAATTGCAAAAAAAGGAATTCGATAAAGTTTTGAAGAGATACCCTCAAATAGCTGAAAAATTGAAAGCAAAATCGATTTCAAGAGAAGAACGTTACATTTAACAAGTAGAAAAAAAGAGTATGCTATTCGGACATCATAAATTTAATGAACCTTTACATCCTGAGTTTCTTAAAATAGAAAGGAAACGGGTTGGTATCATTTTGTTAATATTTCTCGTGAGTACTTTGGTAATTCCGATTTTACATCAGATGATTCCCAATTTATTGCGTGATCAATTGAATAATAAAGAATTCGTAATAGTTGTGTCTTTTTGGTGGCTTGTTTTTTTCTTATTCGAACTCATAGTTTATCTTAGGATGAGATCGATGATAAAAAACAATCGTTCTGTTCCAAAACGAATATTGATTCTCAATTTATTGGTTGAGTTTGGCTTGCCTGCTATAATATTGTACAATATTGTAAAGTATGATAATTCGTTATTGGTTTTAGAGTACGATGGTCTTACTTTTTACTTCTTGCTTTTAATGCTATCGGCAATGCATCTCGATTTGAAAATATCTGTTGGTGCTGGAGTATTAGCTTGTATTGGGTATTTCGGAGTTTCTTATTGGGGAATCCAATTCTTGAAACCAGAAGGTGATATTGATCAAATGATTGAAATCTATTCGATGAGAAGTTTGGGTTTGTTATCGGCAGGTGTAATTGCTGGTGTAGTTGCTGCTGAAATTCGGAAAAGAGTGAATAATCTATTAAAAGCAAAGGATACTCAAAATGAAATAGAATCTCTTTTAGGACAGCAGTTATCCAAAGGTGTTGCTCAAGAATTAATCCTGCATAGAAATGATACGGTAGGACAAAAAGTTTTTGGTTCGATCATGTTTTTGGATATCAGAAACTTTACGGTAATGGCAGATCATCAAAGCCCAGAAGAAACAATCGAATTTCAAAATGCCATTTTCGATCCATTAATTCGGATTATTGAGAAGAATAATGGGATTATTCATCAGATATTAGGAGATGGTTTTATGGCGTCATTTGGTATTGCTGTTAAAAACGACAAGCACGCAGAAGATGCTTATCATGCAGGATTGGAAATTATTGAAGCGATAAATCATTTGAGACCATTCGAAAATGAAGATTCAACCATCGTTGGAATTGGCTTGCATTGTGGCGAAGTTATTACTGGTAATATTGGCAATGAAATTAGAAAGCAGTTTTCCATAGCTGGTAAAAATGTAATTATAGCATCTCGCATAGAACAGTTAAATAAGAATTTCAAAACTCAATTTTTACTTAGTAAGCAACTTGCAAATTTATTAGATTGTAAAAAGGAACTGATTGATTTGGGATCAGTTAAGGTGAAAGGTATTGAAGAGGAAGTGAATGTTTTTCAGGTAACAGAAGAGCTTTGTTACTGTCATAAATAACTAAATTTTAATTTTTTTTAATATCCCAAAATAAATTTCAGAAGCTAGCGTTATTTTATTTTCGTTAGCTTTTTCGACATAAAAGCATTTCTGCTTAGTATAATTAATTTGGAATAATCTTTCTAAATAAGAATATATTCTATTGTTATTTATGCTTAATGTATGTATTTTTGAGATGAAATGCTTTTAATGTTTGATAAAGGGTATTATTTTTACTGTTTTTAAATTGGGCTTAATTTAGACTGGTATTTCAAAAAAATATAAACATTTTTGTACCCGTTACAGTAGAATGAATGTACTGACTTGTTATTAGGATGAGTTGTGATGTTGGATAAAGCAAGTTAAATCAATTTACTATTGAATGATTGTAAGAAGATTAGTATCAATTTTTATTTTTTTGGCCCTAGTGTTTCTAGGCCAAACTTTTAGTTTCTCTAAGCAAGAATCTCCCGCTGTTCCATTTGACACTAGCATAGAAGCTGTGTCTCATAGAATTTACAATAACCTTTCTGAAGGACCACAAGTTAAAAGAGCTGATTATATAATGAATCGCTTTTTAAAGAAGTGGGAAGTATCTGGAGCTACAGTTGCCGTTGTTAAGGATGGTAAATTAGTATTTGCAAAAGGATACGGATATTCTGATGTGGAAAATGAAGAAAAAGTACAGCCTTCTCATTTATTTCGAATTGCTAGTGTTTCAAAGTTAATTACTGCGACTGCAATTATGAAACTTCAAGAAGAAGGAAAATTGCATTTAGATGATTATGTGTTCGGAGAACATGGAATTTTAAATGATTCCGTATATTCTAACATTCGTGATAAACGAACCAAGAGGATGACAGTTGAACATCTTCTTAGGCATTCAGCTGGTTTTACAAGCAGATATGGTGATCCAATGTTTTTACCATTAGCAATTGCTAAGAAAATGAAAGTAAAACCTCCTATTGATGCTCAAACTACAATTCAGTTTGCGATTTCAAGACGATTGCATTTTACTCCCGGTACTCGTGGAGGTTATTCAAATTTGGGATATGTAATTCTTGAGAAAGTTATCGAAAAGGCAGCCAAAGAAGATTACGAATCATACGTACAAACGCACGTTTTAAAGCCTGCTGGGATTTTTGACATGCACATGGGAAAAAGTTTACGAAAAGATCAGTTTTCTAATGAGGTTAACTATTACGAACAATCCAATGCGATAAAGATATCAGCTTTTAATGGTTCTGGTAAATCAGTTTATCGAAGCAATGGAGGGAATAATATTGAAGCACTTGGTGGTGCAGGTGGTTGGATTGCATCTGGAGCTGAATTAATTAAATTCATGATGGCAATTGATGGGGACGATAGTTTGCCTGATGTATTGTCTAAAAAGAGCATTAAATATATGACTACGCCAAACAAGAATGGTCATAGTCCAATTGGGTGGAAAGGTACTCGAGGGAAAGGAACTTGGTGGAGAACAGGAACATTAGCAGGTAGTTCAGCCTTGATGAAGCATCAGGAAAATGGATTAAGCTATGTAATTGTTACGAATAGTTCTACTTGGCGTGGATCTGACTTTACACAAGATTTAAGTGTATTGATGAGTCGATTCTTACGTTCTGTTAAAGAATGGCCGGCAGAAGATCTGTTTAATCATTTTGAAGCCCGCAGAGAGGTAATTGCTTTGGAGAATTTACCAATCCTAGAAGACTGGAGCTAAAAGCTTTATTCATTCATTTCCTATTTATTTAATCATTTACTATGTGTTCTCATTGCTGACTTTTTTTGCAATGAGTAAATTGTTGTGTCCAAGTTTTATTTCCTTCCTAGAGCAAAGGCAACGGATATCTATATTTTGAAAGGGATATGTCGTTCGTTGGTGTCAATTTATTACTAAAAATCAAACTAAATTGAGAAATTGAAGTAAAATATCTTAAAATGGTATTGAATTCTAATCAAGTTTGGTATTTTTGCAAACAAATTGAACAAACTCAAACAAACATACATAACAAATGGAAAATCGCAGAATTTTAGCTATCAATCCGGGATCTACCTCTACAAAGATTGCCGTGTATCAAGGCGACAAATCAGTATTTCTAAAAAATATTAAGCACTCTAACGAAGAGTTAGCTCAATTCAATAGCATTTCAGAACAATTCGAGTTTCGTAAGGATATTATTCTTAAGGAATTGATTGATGCTGAAATCATGATTGATTTAATTGAAGCTGTTGTTGGTCGTGGTGGTTTGGTTAAGCCAATTGAATCAGGTGTGTACTTGGTTGATGAGAAGCTTAAAGCTGATTTACGTGTTGGTGTTCTTGGTGAGCACGCAAGTAATCTTGGTGGACTAATTGCTGATAATATTGCTCAGTCTCTTCCAAATGCTAAAGCTTATATCGCTGATCCGGTTGTTGTAGACGAGATGATTGATGTTGCTCGTGTTTCCGGTCATCCGGAGTTTGAGCGCATTTCAATTTTTCACGCTTTGAATCAAAAAGCTGTGAGTAGAGCATTTGCTTTATCTGTTGATAAAAATTACGAAGATTTAAACATCATTGTTGCTCACCTTGGTGGAGGTATCTCTGTTGGGGCTCACCTTAAAGGGCGTGTAATCGATGTGAACAATGCATTAGACGGTGAAGGACCTTTCTCTCCTGAACGTTCAGGAACTCTTCCTGCAGGTGCATTAGCTAAGCTTTGCTTTAGCGGTGATGTTACTTTGGATGATGTGAAGAAAATGATAAAAGGAGAAGGTGGATTAGTTGCTCATATGGGAACTAATGATGCTTACGAAATTGAGTTGAAAGCTAAGGATGGGGATGCAAAAGCTCAATTAATTCAAGATGCAATGGCATATCAAGTTGGTAAGTCAATTGGTGCTTGTGCTGCTTCTCTTAAAGGTGAAGTTGATGGTATTGTCTTAACTGGTGGGATTGCTCACAATGGCGATTTAGTTAACTATGTGAAAGAAATGGTTTCATTTATTGCTCCGGTAATTGTTTACCCGGGTGAAGATGAAATGAAAGCTCTTGCAATGAATGGTTATATGGTTCTACGAAACGAAATAGAGCCTAGAAAATACTGCTAAGAATATAACTTTTTGCTATAGAGAGCCTTTGGTAATGTACCGAAGGCTTTTTTTGTGCTCATATTTTTAAGTTTTGTAGTTTAAAAGAAGTCTAAATTGAAATTAAGTATGTTTTTGAGCATGTTCTATTGAAGATAAGAATTTTTTATTATAGATTCTTATCTCTTCAAACATTATATTTTATAGGCTTTTTAGGAATTAGCTTATGTTATGTATTGTAGTATTTTGACATATTCTTATAAGATGTTGGAATAGAGTGTTGTTGATTTAATAGAGAAAAATTTCTTTAATTTTTTTATCTTAAGAGTGTAACTCTATTAATATTAACTCTAAAACCATTACTTTATGGATTTTCAAGAAAAATTAGTGCAAGAATTGGTTTCGAAACATGGGAGAGATAGAGAGAATCTACTTCCAATTTTACAGGGGGTGATTGATGAGGAGAGATATCTTTCGGAAGAAGCAATTCTTAAGATTTCGAAAGAAATGAGCATACCTGCCGCCGATGTATATGGAACGGCTAGTTTCTATTCATTTCTGGATATTGTACCTCGTGGAAAATACGTTATTCGCGTATGCAAAACCATAACCTGTGCTATGAAAGGAAAGAACCAAATTCTTTTGGCATTGGAAGATTTCTTGAAAATAAAGTTGGGAGATACAACGCCTGATAAACTCTTTACAATACTTGAAACAAATTGTCTGGGCTGGTGCCATAAAGCACCTGCTATGCTTGTTAACGATGACGTTTATACAGAACTGACCCCAGACTCAGTTGTTGATATTCTTCGTGAGTACAAAGAAGAAAACTAAATGTAAAGTCAAAAAGCAAAACTAACATCTAAATGCCCTTAGGTATGACAAAAACTAAACAACTCAATAGAATAGATTTGATTTTCAAAAATGAAAATGATTGTAAGGAGATTCTACAAAAATCATTCGATCGTTCTCACGAAGAGATAATCAACGAAATGGTTAATTCAGGACTGAAAGGTCGTGGAGGAGCCGGTTTTCCAACAGGATTAAAATGGAAGTTAACAGCTGAGGAAACAGAGAAAAAGAAATATGTCATCTGTAATGCAGATGAGGGAGAACCAGGAACTTTTAAGGATAGAGAGATTCTTACCCGGGTACCTCATAAAGTTCTTGCGGGAATGGCAATGTGTGCTAAAATTATTGGAGCAAAAGAGGGGTATATATACTTGAGAGGAGAATATAAATTCTTAGTTCCTGATTTGAAAAAGGAGTTGAGAAAATTTCATGATATACTTGATGAATTAGGATTGAATTTTCGTGTAGAAATATTCATGGGAAGTGGTGCTTATATCTGTGGAGAAGAATCAGCCCTATTTGAATCAATGGAAGGGAAACGCGGAGAACCTCGAAATAAACCTCCATATCCAACACAGTGTGGGTATTTAAATAAACCTACTGTAATTAATAATGTAGAAACGCTGGCTCACTCATACACGATTATGAAGTATGGGGCAAAGAAATTTCGTGAATTAGGTGTTAAAGATTCATGGGGTTCAAAAGTATTTTCTGTTTCGGGTGACACACCAATTCCAGGTATTTACGAACTTGAATTGGGTATGAGTGTTCAGGATTTTGTTGATGATTTTGGAGATGGCGACACTAAGGCAGTACAGGTTGGCGGAGCATCGGGTTTTCTGGTTCCTCGTAAACGTTTTGCAAAATCACATATTGGCTATCAGGGAAAACTAACTGGAGTTTCCTTACCAACAGGAGGATCAATGATGATTTTCAATAGTTCGCGCTCGATGTATAATGTTCTTAATAATTATTTAGACTTCTTCGAAGAGGAGTCATGCGGTCAGTGTACACCATGTCGCGTGGGTTGTCAACAATTATTGAAAGGCATTAAAGCTGTAAAACGAGGAGAAAAACCAGCAGCTTATCTTGATAAACTTCTAAAGTTAACAGACACGATGCGTCTGACAGCTAAGTGTGGTTTGGGACAATCTGTTGCAAACTCTTTTTCCTCTATTGTAGAAAATTTCCGGGAGGAAATGATTTACTAATTAAGAAAATAACCAATCTAAAATTTTGAACAATTTAAACTAAAATTGATATGGCAAATATGATCAATTTATCAATTAATGGTATAGCTGTTAGTGTAGAGGAAGGAAAAACGATACTCGAAGCAGCAGAAAAATTACATATACATATTCCAACCTTATGCTATCATAAAGACCTCTGTGTCGCAGGTAATTGCAGAGTTTGTGTCGTGGAACAAGCTGGCGTTGATCGCTTGGTGGCTTCTTGTGCAACTCCTGTGAATGAAGGTATGGAGATTAATACAAACAGTTTAAAAGTAAGAAATTGTCGTAAGCATATTATTGAGTTATTATTGGCTGAACACAATGAAGAGTGTACCAAGTGTTATCGCAACGGGCATTGTGAATTACAGACTATTGCAGCAGATTTGCAAATAACCAATCAAGATTTTATCGATTTAGTTCCTGATCAGTTTTATAGTATAGATTCACTATCTCCTTCAATCGAAAAAGATGATAGTAAGTGTATTCGTTGTCAACGTTGTGTGAGAACATGTGCAGATATTCAAAGCGTGGGTGCAATTGCAGTAGCACATAAAGGTGCCGAAATGAAAATATCGACCTTCTATAATCATCCTTTGAATGAAGTTGTATGTACAAATTGTGGTCAATGTATTGTGCATTGCCCAACTGGTGCATTGGTAGAGAAATCCTATGTTGAGCAAGTTTGGGACGCTATATCAGATCCTGAAAAGCACGTTGTGGTTCAAACGGCTCCGGCTGTTCGTATTGGTTTAGGTGAAGAGCTTGGTTTTGAGGCTGGAACCAGTGTGACTAATAAAATGGTTTCTGCTCTTCGTCGTTTAGGTTTCGATTCAGTTTTGGATACTGACTTTACGGCTGATTTAACGATCATGGAAGAAGGTACAGAGTTGCTTACTCGATTAAAAGGTGCATTAGTCGATGATAATCCGGATGTAGCTTTACCAATGGCGACTTCTTGTTCTCCGGGTTGGGTAAAATATATCGAACACAAGTACCCTAAGTACTTACCAAACTTATCGACTTGTAAATCGCCACAGCAGATGTTTGGTGCATTGGCAAAGACTTATTACGCTAAGAATATTGATGTAGATCCTGCGAATATTGTTTCTGTTTCAATAATGCCGTGTACAGCGAAAAAATATGAAGCTAATCGACCAGAGATGAAAGATAGCGGTTATAAGGATGTTGATTTGGTTTTGACAACCCGGGAATTGGCTGTAATGATTAAGCAAGCAGGTATCGAGTTCGATCAGTTAAATGAAGAGAATTATGATTCTATAATGGGAATTGGATCCGGAGCTGGTTTAATTTTCGGAGCAACAGGTGGTGTGATGGAGGCAGCTTTACGTACAGCTTACGAAATTGTTACCGGGCGTGAAGTACCTTTTGAAAATCTCGAAATTAAGCCTGTTCGTGGCTTAGATGGTGTGAAGGAGGCTAATATTTTAATCGAAAACGTTCTTCCTGAATGGAGTTTCTTAGAAGGCGTTGAACTAAAGTGCGCCATTACTAATGGTTTAGAGAATGCACATCAGCTGATGGAGTCAATTGACAATGGAGATCGATTCTACCATTTCATTGAAATTATGGCTTGTCCTGGTGGATGTTTAGGTGGTGGTGGTCAGCCATTCCCGGTTGATGATGAAATTCGTCGAAAGCGTATGGAAGCTATTTATGCTGAAGATTTGTCCTTACCTGTTCGTAAATCACATGAAAACCCTGAAATCACTCAAATTTATCAGGAATTTTTGGAAGAGCCACTGAGTCATAAATCTCATAAGCTCCTTCATACAAGTTATGTGAAGAGGGAACAATATTAGTGTTTAGGTAAAGACTAATAGAGTGGTAATTAGTGAGTGAAAAAAGATCCGGTTGTTAGCCGGATCTTTTATTTTGTATTTAAAAGTTGTTTACAACCTTACGAATAGCAACAAGTTTGGTCAGTAAATCTTCAAGGTGATCTAAGTGCAACATATTCGCACCATCAGATTTTGCATTTGCCGGATCAGGGTGAGTTTCAATAAAGATACCATCAGCTCCAACTGCTATACCAGCTTTTGCAACGGTTTCAATTAGGTCCGGACGTCCTCCTGTTACACCAGATGTCTGGTTTGGTTGCTGTAATGAATGTGTAATGTCTAATACAACAGGACAATTATTCTCTTGCATTGTTGGAATTCCTCGGTAATCTACAATCATATCCTGGTAGCCAAACATATTCCCACGGTCGGTTAATACCACCTGATCATTCCCCGATTCTCTAACTTTATTAACTGCAAACTTCATAGATTCAGCAGATAAGAACTGACCTTTCTTAATATTCACAACCTTACCTGTTTTAGCAGCAGCTACTAATAAGTCTGTCTGACGACATAGGAATGCAGGGATTTGTAAGATATCGACATATTGAGCAGCCATTGCAGCTTCCTCAGCTGAGTGAATATCTGTAACAGTTGGTACACCAAAAGTATCACTAACCTTTTTCAATATCTTTAAGGCTTTTTCATCACCAATTCCTGAAAATGAATCCAATCTGGAACGATTTGCTTTACGGTAAGAACCTTTGAACACGAAAGGAATTTCAAGCTTGTTAGTGATTTCTACTATACGCTCTGCAATTTGCATTGCAATTTCTTCACCTTCTATAGCGCATGGTCCTGCTAAAAGAAAAAAGTTACCTGATTCGGTATGTTTTATATTGGGAATATTTTTAATCATGATATCTTGTTTGTTTTGTGCAAAAGTAAGTAATTTTTGTGTTTATTAATCGAATTAAAAACGGTTCTTCCACCAAGCTTTTAATCGTTCCCAATTTTTTACTTCTTGCGCATTTTGTTGAGGAATGTATAGTCTTTGATTTTTAATTTGATCAGGAAGATATTCCTGATCGACAAAGTTGCCGGGGTAGTCGTGTGAATATTTGTATTCTTTGCTGTAGCCCAAGTCCTTCATCAACTTGGTTGGTGCATTACGTAAATGTAATGGTACGGATAGGTTTCCTGTTTCACGAACCAAAGCTTGTGCTTTGCCAATTGCCAAATAGGAAGCATTACTTTTTGCTGATGTTGCTAAATAAATAGCAACTTCCGAAAGAATAATTCTCGATTCAGGCATACCAACCAGATTTACCGACTGAAAGCCTGCATTGGCTAGAAGCAAGGCATTGGGGTTAGCTAAACCGATATCTTCGCTTGCTGAAATGACCAAACGGCGCGCAATAAATTTAGGGTCTTCTCCCCCCTCAATCATTCTGGCCAACCAATAAACAGCTGCATCAGGATCGCTACCTCTAATCGATTTAATTAAAGCAGATGCAATGTCATAATGCTGTTCTCCATCCTTATCGTACATCGATGGGTTTTCCTGAAGCTCCTTTGTTACCAGCTCATTTGTTATTGTAATTGAATCGGTCGTTTGAGAATTTACGACAAGCTCCAGAATGTTTAATAATTTTCGAGCATCACCGCCAGAGAATTTTAGTAGAGCATCCTTTTCCTGAGTTACAATCTCCTTTTCTTTTAAATAGCTGTCATTTTTAATCGCAAACTCGACTAGAGCTTCCAAGTCTTCTTTCTCCTGAGCTTTTAAGACGTAAACCTGACAGCGTGAAAGCAAAGGTGATATAACCTCAAAAGAAGGGTTTTCAGTTGTAGCACCAATTAAGGTGACTGTTCCGTTCTCAACAGCTCCCAATAATGAATCTTGCTGCGATTTGCTGAAACGATGAATTTCATCGATAAATAAAATAGGGTTCGGAGTAGAAAAGAATTTTTGTTTTTCAGCTTTAGAAATGACTTCCCTCACATCCTTAACACCAGAGTTAACTGCTGAAAGAATATAAAATGGACGGTTCAATTGGTTGGCTATAATTTTTGCCAATGTCGTTTTCCCAACCCCGGGAGGTCCCCACAAGATGAAAGAAGAAATATTCCCCGACTCAATCATTTTTCGAAGAACAGCTTTCTCTCCGACCAAATGTTTTTGCCCCAAATAATTTTCGAGATTCGTAGGACGTAATCGTTCAGCTAAAGGCTGATTGGCGGTCATCTATTGTTATATTCTATTTGTGTAGTACTAATTTTTGTTGCAGTATCTTTTAATTACATTATATGCATCAAGCAATCCTAATTCACCAGCTTTACTTAAATCTTCGTAGGCCAAATCTTTCTGATCTAGAAACAGGTAAATTAAACCTCTATTGTAATAGGCTTCGGTAAAGTTCGGATCTAACTGCAATACCCAATCATAATCTGCAATTGCTTTATCAAATTGCTTCGACTTTGCATAAATATTTGCTCTATTGTATATTGAAAACAAAAAGGAAGGATCAAGTTGTATCGCTTTGGAATAATCTGCAATGGCATTGCTGTAATCCACAACCATTTCATTCTGATTATTTGATTTTCCTGGCTGCAAACTAAGAAGAGATTCACCGCTTTCTTCAATTGATTGAATGTAATCTGTCATTGCCGCAGAAGCATTTGCTCTATTGAAATAAGCAAAACCAAATGAGTTGTCCATGGCAATGGCTTGACTAAAATCTTCAATGGCTTTGTTGTATTTTTTATCTAACAAATGATAATTTCCTCTATGGAAATAGCCTTTGGGGTTGCCATCTTTGATTAAGTAATTGGCACTTTTAATCTGAACTTCTATTAGCTCTTTAGGATGTTTAAGAAACCTGTTGTCGATGGTAAAAGCAGGATTGTAGTTCTGCTTTTGATTGTATTTCATTATCGATTGATCGTAGTATTGAACTTTCCCAGCTCTTAAAGTATCAATACTTAAATGTGTAATATGGAAATTGTTTTCCAACTGTATTGTCACATATTTATCTTGAACACGACCTTTTACAATTTCTTCAGTAAAAGACTCTTTTGAATTTAAGTCAATTAATTTTTGAAAATTTTCAGTGGTATCTACAAAAGCAGACATAGCACCTTTTTCTTTCATTGTTTTATAGCGTTCAATTATTAAATGAGCTTGATTTCTATCTTGAATTGCTCCTGTAATGTTATTCAATTGTTGTTTTGCCGATGATCTGGCCAAGTAGGCTTTTGCAAAATCAGGATAAATTTTAATTGCAGTACTATAATCAGCAATAGCTCCATTTAGATCTCCAATATCCATTTTTACAAAACCACGGTTGAAGTAAATCAGCATATTGTCAGGATTCATTTCCAAAACATTATTGAAATCTTCAATAGCGGAATTGTAATCTCCAATCTCTGACTTAAGTAAAGCTCTATTGTAGTAGCAGTGAGCATTGTTAGGATCTAATTCCAAAACCTTATTGTAATCTTCAAGTGCTTTTTTTGGATCTTTATTTTCGTAATTAGCCATTCCACGACTCATGATTACACGTGTATTCTCAGGATCAATTTTTAATGCTCTATCGTAATCTTCAATTGCTTCGGCATATTTTTTTAGTTTGAATTTTAGATAGCCTCGATTACCAAATGCATCAGCTGAAAAATCATTGAGCTGAATAGCCTTATTGCAATCTTTAATGGCACCTTCAATATCATTCATATTATCACGAACAATCGATCGATTTAAATAAGCACCCATAAGTTTTGGGTTAATATGAATTGCTTTAGAATAGTTTTCTTCAGATTCCTTAAATCGAGAAAGTGCAGCCAAACTGTTTGCTTTACTAAAATAGATGTCAGCATTGTTTGGTTTGAACTCCAGAGCCTTTTCAAAATCCATTAGAGCGCTTTCGTATTCTTTTAACTGATATTTTGAAATACCACGATACAGGTAAGCAAAAGTATAGTTTGGATTTAGTTCTAGTGCTTTTGTATAATCAACGCAAGCTCCCGTGAAATCTTCTAAATGTGATTTGGCTAATCCTCTAAAAAAGAATGGTTCGGGTAGGTAAGGTTTAACCCTAATGATGTCATTAAATTTATTAATCGCTTCGGTGTAATCATCAAAGTAGATTGCATTTCGACCATTGTCAAATATGTTCTCAGTATTTAATTGTCCACTTACATTTAAAGTAATAAGTGAAAATAGGCTTATTATGAGTATTTTAATTTTGGGCATTAGCTGTTTTTTTAGGACTAATTTTAGTTCGGAATACAAATTTAAGAAATTATATTTCCTTCTTTTAAATAATGACTCTATATAACAAAGAAACAAGCCATTTCATTTCCATTTTTTCTTAAAAAAGCTTAAATTAATAAGAGAGCTTAATCTAATAAGGAGGTGAAAATGAATAACATTCTGTTAAAATACATGGAGAATCGGTTTCAGTCTAAAATATTAGATCCTAAGCAAGGTATTTTTTGTGAGGGGCCGGTTGTAACTATTTCCCGAGAATGTGGTTGTACGGCATTAAACATCGCAAATATGATGGCTGAGAAATTGACTGCAAAGACGGGAAATAAATGGACGTGCTTAACCAAAGAGATTTTAGAAAGATCAGCTAAAGAATTGAATTTGGATCCTGTAAAAATTGAATATGTTTTTAATTCGAAGGAAAAATCGACTTGGGATGAGATCCTTGGGGCTCTTTCAAGTAAATATTATCAAAGCGATCGAAAAATAAAGAAGACTATTGCCGAAGTTGTTAAAGGTTTTGCAGCAAAAGGCAACTGTATCATTATTGGTAGAGGAGGTGTTGTTTTAACGCAAGATATTGAAAGATCTTTTCATATAAAATTGCAAGCTCCCTTAGACTGGAGAGCTAATCAATTGCAGAAAATTTATAATTTGAGTACCAATGAGATGATAAAATACGCTAATGAGATTGACAAGAAAAGGGCCATTCTGCGTAATTATTTTAATAAAGAACCATTGCCGAATACTGTTTTCGACGTTATTTATAATTCTAAAAAATTAATGGATGAACACATTGTAGATACTAGTATTAACTTAATGGAGTTGAAAGGTGTTCTTGGTAAGCAAATTGTAATGGGATAAATAGGGTCTAATAATATTGAGAAGAGAAATTGACAAATTGTTGATTTCTCTTTTTTTATGCTCAAAATGTAATGCTTTATAAGTAGTACAACGCCTATAGCTTATATTTCGTCGAAAAAATGTGTTAAAATGGGGATTTGAGTTGCTTGTATATTCGATTTTGTTACTTTTGCAACCGTTTGAAATGAGATTATATTAAAACAAAATAAGATGAAAATTAAATTACTAAGCGTAATGCTTTTGGCGACTGGTATGTTACTATCATCGTCGGTTGAAGCAAAAAAGAAAGAAGAGAAGAAGGAAGAAGGTTATGTTTTTACGGATATTAAAAGATTACCTGCTACATCTGTAAAAGATCAGCACCGCTCGGGTACATGTTGGGCTTTTTCGGGACTTTCGTTCATGGAATCAGAAATGATGCGTATGGGTAAGCCTGAGGTGGATTTATCTGAGATGTTTGTGGTTTATAACTGTTACTCTGATAAGGCTATCAAAGACGTTCGTTTGAGCGGTAAATTCAACTTTGGTGGTGGTGGAGCTTTCCACGATGTAACTTATGTGTGGAAAAATTACGGTATCGTTCCAGAGAGTGTTTACCAAGGCTTAAATTACGGTGAAGAAGGACATACGCATGGCGAACTTGATGCAGTTTTGAATGACTACGTAGGAGCAGTTATTAAAAATAAAAACAAAAAATTAACACCAAACTGGCATAAAGGTTTCGATGGTGTTTTGGATGCTTACTTAGGTAAACTGCCTGAAACTTTCGAGTACGAAGGAAAAGAGTATACGCCAAAATCATTTGCTAAAGATTTCACCGGTCTTAATGCTGATGACTATATCGAGATTTCATCTTATACTCATCACCCATTCTACGAGAAATTCATTATCGAAGTTGGTGACAACTGGTTATGGGACGAGGTTTATAACTTGCCTATCGACGAAATGATGGAAGTAATGGAAAGCGCAATCATGAATGGTTACACAATTGGATGGGCTTCTGACGTAAGTGAAAAAGGTTTTGCATACCGTAAAGGTGTTGCAATTGTTCCTGAAGCTGACACTAAGAACATGAGCGATTCTGAAATTTCTAAATGGCAAGATATGTCAGACAAGAAAAAGAGCGCTATGCTTTATAGCTTCGAAGGTCCTGGTGCTGAAAAAGTAATTACTCAGGAGATGCGTCAGATTGCATTCGATAACTACACAACAACGGATGATCACGGCATGCATATTGTTGGTATTTCTAAAGATCAAAAAGGTAACAAGTATTTTATTGTAAAAAATTCTTGGGCAGAAAGCAACCCGTATAAAGGGTATTTCTATGCTTCTTTCCCATTCGTAGCATACAAAACAATGTCTTTCATGATTCATAAAGATGCTTTGTCGAAAGAAATGAAAAGTAAATTGGGTTTGTAATAGCCTAATAACTATAATATATAAAACCCGGCCAGTTTGGCCGGGTTTTTGCTTTTCACATATTTCTTGAATAATTATTTTATATGAATACTAATATTCTATATCTTAGTATTTGTTTTTTAACGATAAATGAAAGAAAATCCACTTTTTTAGGGGATTTATAATAACATGAATGTAAAGAAATTAACTATGAAAAAGATTTTTTTAGTTGCAGTAATCTGCATGTTTTCAAGCGCCCTATTTGCACAATTATCTTCTCCTGTGAACTTTGGTTTGCATGCAGGTTTGGTAAGTACAAAAGCAGATACTGACTTTGGTGGTGTTAGCGGAATTAAAGAGAAAGCTGATAATGGTATGATGATTGGAGCATTTCTTAGAATAAACATGAACAAATGGTATTTGCAACCAGAGTTGAATTACGTTTCAAGAAATACTGAAGTGAAAGTTCTTAATGAAACTTATGATTTTAAAACAAAGAGTCTGGATATCCCAATGCTATTAGGATACAAAATTATTAAACTACCAGCTTTTAAATTAAGAGCATTTGCTGGTCCTGTTGCTTCATTTAAGATTGATGATAGTCTAAAAAGTAGTGTAGAAGGAAGACTAGATGGTGATTTTAAAGGTGCTGTTTGGAATGGTAAATTTGGAGCAGGTATCGATGTTTGGAAATTGACATTAGATGTAGATTATGAAGTTGGATTCTCAGATGTTGCGGAAGATTTAAAACAAAACATGGTAAATGTGACCTTAGGATTTAAATTGTTCTAAGATCCATTTTAATGATATTTAAAACTGCTGATTTTGGTCAGCAGTTTTTTTTTGTCAAATTCTTGTATAAGATTGTTTGCAAGTCTTTTTTTGAATTTGGTATATTTACCACCTAAAGCTATAACCATCAAATTCATCGAAATGTCTTTAAGTCCTGATAAAAAAATAGAACTACTTAAGAATTTAGATTTTCTTGCGGAGCAGAATCAGGAAGGCTATCGTTTTTTGAGTGGTATTGTTGATGAGCTTAATGTGAAAAAGGGAGAAACTATTTTTTCAAAAGGAGATTTTGGTGGTGCAGCTTATATTATTAGCAAAGGATCGGTTCAAATTCATGATGAAGGACACGTATTTATTGAACTTGAAGAAGGAAAAAGTTTTGGTGAATTTGCATTTGTAAAATCAGAGGAAAGATCGGCTTCTGCAAGTGCTAAAACCGATTCGGTTTTGCTTAAATGTACCGAAGATCATATTAAACAGTTAGAAAAGGAATTTGGAATTAAAATTATAGACTCCATTCTAATTCCTTTGCAGAATGTTAAAAAGAGAATGATTGTTAAAGATCTTTTGGAGGAGGAATTGACCAAGCAAAAGGCAACAATTGAAAAACAAAGGAAAGAACTTGAGTTGTTGAATGCTACCAAAGACAAATTCTTTTCAATTATTGCTCACGATTTAAAAAATCCATTTGCTTCATTAATTGGAGCTTCCGACTTACTTGTTGATGGTGCCAATGAATTAAGTCAAGAACAAGTAAAGACCTTCTCTGGAATAATTAATCAATCTGCACGACAAGCTTTTCGTTTGTTGGAAAATCTTTTGGATTGGTCTCGTACGCAAACAGGATCCATTGCTTGGAAGCCTAAGCAAGTTGACTTATGGGATTTGGTTAATGAAGTCGTAATTCTTCTTACCGGAAGTGCAGAGAACAAACAAATTGAATTAGAAGCAAAAATTGATGAGGATTTGACCGCTTTTGTTGATCCAAACATGATAAATACTGTTGTTCGAAACTTGGTTTCCAATGCCATTAAATTTACTCCACGTGGAGGCAAAATTCTCGTAGAATCAAAACTGTCTGATGATTTTATTGAAATATCAGTAACAGATAATGGTGTAGGGATTAAGCCTGATAAATTAGATCAATTGTTCCAAATTGGAGAGAGTGTTGTAGGAATTGGAACCGAAAATGAAACAGGAACAGGTTTGGGACTTATTTTGTGTAAGGAATTTGTAGAAAAACACAAAGGCAAATTAAGTGTTGAAAGTGAAGTAAATGTTGGTAGTACCTTTAAATTTACAATCCCATTTTCTACCTCTAAAAAATAACCTCTTAAAACCTTTCACGTAACATCTTTTTGTATATTGGTTTTGAACCTTAATAACCTATTTTAGGGTTTTAATTCTTCCAATTTAAAAAACTTAGTGTATGAGGTTTTTGCAATTCATCATTTTTATAGTATTTATGTTTTGTTCGGTTCACGCATCTGCTGTGGAGCGAAAGAAAATCCTTGTACTGCATTCTTATCATCAAGGCTTACGATGGACCGAGAATGTGAATCATGGTATTCAGAAAGTGATGGATTCAATTGGAGGTAAAGTTGAATTGGATTATGAATATCTTGATACCAAAAGAAATCCTTCAGAAGCCTATTTGAATAAATTAATTGAACTATACGATTTAAAATTACAAGAAGAAAAGTATGATGTAATTATTGTCTCAGATAATAATGCTTTATCCTTCGTTAAAGATCATCGAAGGAAATATTTCCAAAATACGCCTATTGTTTTTTGTGGTATCAATCATTTTAAAGACAAAATGATTGAGGGATTAGATAATATTACCGGAGTTGCCGAAGAGGTAGATTTGGATGGTGTTATTGATTTAATTCTTAAAACAAGACCCGAAACAAAAAGTTTGGTTGTTATAAATGATAATAAAACAACTACTGCAAAACTGAATAAATTATTGATGCTTGATGTTGAAAAGAAACATCAGGATGAACTTGAGTTTATTTATTATGAAGAGTTAGGGATAGATGAATTGATTGGTAATGTCAGAAGCATAAAGGGTGATACATCTATTTTGTTGCTAACCTTTAATAAAGATAAGGAAGGTAAATTCATTAGTTTTCAAGATAATTTAGACTTATTAATTCCTGAAAGTAAGGTGCCAATTTATATTGCTTGGGCATTTTATATTAACAGCGGAGTAATTGGAGGTAAGGTTGTAAGCGGAAGTTTTCATGGGCAAATGGCTGCTCGTATGGTTGCAAAAATACTCAATGGAACACCAATAGATTCTATTCCAATTTATCGAAAACCATTGGATCAGTTTGTGGTTGATTACAATGAAATTCAAAGATTTAATATTGATCAGGATGTTCTTCCAAAAGGAACCTTGTTATTGAATTCTCCAAAATCATTTTATAGTGAGAATAGAGAATGGCTCCATATTTTAGGTGGAATAATTTTATTAGCTAGTATAATAATTATCGTACTCTCGAAAGCCATCATTCGCAGAATAAAAGCAGAACGAGCTTTGATAATTGAACAGAATCGATTGAAAACTTCGGTAAAGCACGAACGATTAATAGGATTAATTGGACGTTTATTAAATGCATCAGAAGATTTTAAGAATGTATTGGATGATGTTTTAAAGTTAATGACAGAGGAATTGAATGTTGCACGAATTAGTTTGTACTCTTTAAAGGATTCGAACGACGCAGCTGTGAAGATCAAGAGTCGAGTTTCCATGAAAGGGAAAAATATTAAAGATGTTGATCAGTTTTATTTTTCGGAGATTGATGAGATTATCAGTCGCGTTAAGATGAACAAAACAATTGTTTCTCCTGATTTGTCGAACCTGAATCCTAAAGAACAAGAATATTATAAAAAAAGGAATATTGGTGCAGTTGTTTTGCTGCCTGTTGTAGTCGAATCGAAAGTGGTTGGACTGATGGGCTTTTCGCAAAATAAAAAGCACCGTTGGTCTCGTGAAGAGGTAAGTATTTTCTTTTCTACTGTAAACATGATTGCAAATGCCTGGGAACGTAATTCATTAATGAACGATAGAATTGAGGCTGAACAGAAAAATGTAGAAGCCTTTAGAATGCTTGAGGAATCGTCTCGATTAGCATCAATTGGAGTCATGGCGGCAGGAATTACACATGAGATAAATCAACCATTAAACGCCATAAAAATTACTGCAGACAGTGTTTTGTTTTGGCAAAAACGAAATCCAGATGCATTACCAGAAATGTTTACGCGTAAGATAAAAACCATTTCGGAGGGTACTTCTCGAATTGATTCCATCATAAAGCACATGAGAACTTTTTGGGAGAAACCTCAATTAACTCATGATGAGACAATTGATATGGTTGAAGGAGTAAAGCGTTCTTTGAACTTGGTGCAAAGGCAAGTGTATGATCATAGTATTGAATTACTTGATGAATTACCGGACGAATCTATTTGCGTTTTGGCCAATTACATTCAGTTTGAGCAAATTGTGGTGAATTTGATTGTGAATTCAATACACTCCTTAGATAAAGTTCAGAAAGATAAAAAACAGATTAAGCTTAAGGTTTATCAGGATTCAAAATATGGAGTGTTGGAGCTTCATGATAATGGTACTGGTATTGAATCGAGTATTAGAGAGAAAATATACGACCCTTTATTTACAACCAAAGGGGAGGATAATGGCAGCGGACTGGGCATGGCAATCGTAAAATCCTTTATAGATAGATTTCAGGGAGAAATATCGGATTATAACAATGATGATGGCGGTGCTAGTTTTGTATTGCGTTTCAAATTGTGTGAAAAATAAAAACATCTAAAGGATGTAATTGTGCCAATAGCTTAATCTAAAAATTAACAGGATTTAAATCAGGAAAATTATATGAAAATTCTTATTGTTGATGATGATGTTTCCAGTGGCTCTGCTGTAGCAGAATTTATTGAAGAACAATTAGCTTATCAAATTCATCTTTGCCATAATGCTGAAGAAGCTTATAATAAGCTTAAGAGCGAAGAGTTTAATATGGTAATTTCTGATATGAGAATGCCTGGAATTTCAGGTTTAGATTTATTGAAAAAAATTAAACTTCTGCCCAATGGTGATAAAATTGAGGTTGTGATCATGACGGGTTTTGGGGATATGGAAACTTCAATTGAGGCATTACGTGGCGGAGCTTACGATTATTTACTTAAACCAGTTAATATTGAGGAATTAGCAATATTAATTGAGCGTGTGGCCGAAAAAATCCAATTAAAAGAAGAAAATCAGGATTTAAAAGAAAATTTTGAACAAACGGTATCCAATGCTAAGATTGAAAAAGCATCGCGAATTCAATATTATGAAACGACTATACGTGAAATTACCAGTGTAGGCAAAATAGGAGTCTTTTCGGATGTAATGAGAGGTGTAGTTCGAATGGCTGAACAATTTCACGAGGATCGTTCTGTGCCCGTTTTAATAGAAGGAGAAACAGGTACTGGAAAGGAAGTAGTCGCTCGTTTGGTGCATTTTGGTAAGGATAGTGATATTACACAACCATTTATTTCAATTAACTGCTCGGCAATATCACCTACGCTGTTTGAAAGTGAACTGTTTGGATACGATGATGGTGCTTTTACTGGTGCGCGAAAAGAGGGTAAACCTGGGAAATTAGAATTGGCGCAGGGCGGCACACTTTTTTTAGATGAAATCGGGGAAATGCCATTGGATATGCAACCAAAATTATTGCGCGTATTGCAACAGCGAGAAATGTATCGTGTTGGCGGCAGCAAACCAATTGAATTAGATGTAAGGGTAATATTTGCAACGAATAGGAATTTGAAGCAGATGGTTGCCGAAAAAACATTTAGGAGTGACTTGTATTATCGATTAAATACCGGAAGATTATACATTCCACCTTTACGAGAACGAAGAGAGGCCATTTTATCTTTTTCTCAAATTTTTCTGGACCAGTATTCTACCAAGCGTGATCGCAAATTTCGGTTTATCAGTAAAGAAGCTAAAGCCATGCTTCAAGAATACAACTGGCCTGGTAACATTAGAGAGCTTAAAAATTCAATTGAAAGAGCAACCTTACTCTTTAACGATTTGGAATTAAAGACAGAACATTTGCGATTTTTACAATCAGATGAAAGTGATTTTGAGCGTAAAGAAATGCCCATTGTGCCTGGTCGAATTGTACTGCCTGATGATGAGTTGAGAATCGAACAATTAGAATTGGAGATTGTTCGCAAGGCCTTAAAGAAATTTGATAATAATAAATCAAAAACTGCTGAATATTTGGGGATTACGAGAAGTGCCTTAAGAAGCAGAATGAATAAATTGTAAGATGGAAAAAACAACTCGTTTAACTTTCGTCTTATCGTGAATATTTTCAGATTTGAGGTGTGGTATTTTTCTACACTTGGGTAATATTTTCCCATGTAAAATTGCTTGTAAAAGTGGTTGAAATGGGACACTTGTTCATTTTTGCGAAAGTCTGATTAAAAACTGTTCAATATTGAACATTACTGATGATTTTGTGATGTGAGTCTTTATTTTTTAATAGGCTGTAAATCAGGCGGTAGCGTTTTGTTTGAAAAATAGTTTTTCCCCTATGTATTTTGGCACTTGTTTTGTTTTTAATGATGCAATGTTTTATTAAAATCAATGGGGTATGGAGGTTAGAATTGATACGCAAGAAAAAAAATTACTTCTACTAGAAAATAGAAGCGAACTTTTGGATTCATTTTTATCGAGTTCCAATAACTTGGGCAATGAATCTTTAAAAGTAGATCACCAACTATTTACCGAAGCTGCAAACAAGAGGAATATTCAGTTTGAATTTATTCGAATGAAAACATGCAAGCTCGATCGAATTTCTTTAGATATTAGCAATGCAAAAAATGCACTCTTAGAAGCGGATTACGCTATAGCTGATTCAGGTCTATTAGTTGTTGATACATTAGATCCGGATGTTTTATTAACTGTCTTCTTAGCAGAAACACTTCATGTTGTTGTTCCAGCTAGCAAAATACTTCATTCGATGGATGACTTTGAACTCATTACAGGTAAGCCTGCGAGTATTATAGGGAGAGGAATAGCAAGCTTATCAGGCTCTAAAAATCGAAACTATACTATGACACGCACGATGGTGTACGTATTAGATGATATTTAAAAATAATACAACACAAAAATAGCTCTTCCCAATTTTGTTTGTCTCTTCGCAAATTGATTAAAAACAGAAATGGGATGTGCTGTTATGCGTAATTTTTTCTCTTATAAAACCTTCTCAAGTAATGGCAAGTTTACGATCAAACTTTGTTATTCTCTTTCTTCGAAAATAAATTCTCCTTTTTCTTCTGTAGCATAAATTCCCCACTCTGAAATTGCTTCCAGAACAGGAAGCAAACTCTTGCTAAAATCAGTAAGTGAATATTCAACCTTTAAGGGTGGCTTTTTAGTGTATACCTTTCGTGATATTAGATCATCCTTCTCCAATTGTTTTAATTGTAGGCTAAGTGTGCGTTCTGTAATTGTTGGTATTTCTTTTCTTAATTCGTTGTACCGTTTTGTACCATCCATCAAGTGCATTAAAATAACGCTTTTCCATTTTCCTCCAATTAATTCCATGGCGGCACTTGTTGGGCACGGAAATAATTTTTCGTGGAGCTTTATCATGGGTCTTTTCTTACATATCTCTTTTTTATCCATTGCAAAATATCATTTATTCTGATTCTACAGTTTATTGATACTAAACTATACTTTTTATAGTTTTATTTTTGATTTAAATATCAATAGGATAGGGCATTATAAAATTTTATTTATACTATCCATTTTGACCGTTATTGTGAGATATTAAAACTATACATATTTTTGTCACTATACAAATGATAGTATCTATTAAAATGATGAATAAACTTAATTAAATATCCTTAACATTTTGTTACAGAATTGAAAAGCCTATTTATCTATACTTGCAGAGGCAAAAAAAAGATATAAAAAGTTAAAAATATAAAAGATGAAAGCAGTAAAAGAAGAAATTTTAAAAGCACATGCATACAGACGTGCAATTAAAGAGTTTGAAGTAGATCAGAAAATTTCCGAAGAGGATTTTAATTTTATCCTTGAGGTTGGAAGACGTTCTCCTAGTTCTTTTGGATGGGAACCATGGAAGTTTATTGTAATTCAAAACATGGAGTTACGCGAGAAATTAATGGAGCCAAGTTGGGGAGCACAAAAGCAATTGCCATCAGCTAGCCACTTTGTGATACTGTTGGCCAGAAAAGGTGACGAAATGCGTGTAGGATCAGATTATTTAAGTTACAAATCTAAAGAAGTAGATAAGTTGCCCGCTGATATTGAGGAAATGAAGCTAGGTTTTTTTAAAGGATTTATGGAAAATGAATTTGATTTAACTGATGATCGTAAGATATTTGATTGGGCTTGCAAACAAGTTTATTTACCATTTGCAAATATGATGACCGCAGCAGCACAAATAGGAATAGATTCTTGTCCTATTGAAGGTTTCGATAGAACAAAAGTTGAAGAAATATTGGCTTTGGAAAGTGTTGTAGATACAAATAAATTTGGAGTAGCTGCAATGCTTGCATTTGGCTACAAAAAAGAAGATTCACCATTTCCGCAATCTCGTTTTCCAATGGAAGAGGTCGTGGAGTGGGTTAAATAAATAGTTTTTTTAAAAATCGGATAGCACGGGATAACTTCTCGTGCTTTTTTTGTTTTTAGATAGAACTGATTGTAAATTTGTTCTACCTTATATAATACCTCAACACCATACAATGACTAATTTTAGTAATGACGAACATACTTTAAAGAGCAAACCATCATCTAAGGAATTTCAATCGGGGAACGTGATTTTAATCGCTGCCTCGCACATGTTACATGATATTTACTCTTCTTTTTTGGCATCGCTTCGTCCTTTACTGATCGAGAAATTTGGAATAACGCTGGCCTTAGCATCAATATGGGATTTAATAATGCGTGTGCCGTGGTTTTTAAATCCATTAATTGGAATAATTGCTGAACGAACAGCACCAAGATATTTTATTATTCTTACACCGGCAATAACAGCTATTGCCATGAGTCTTTTGGGTGTAGCTCCTTCCTTTACAATTATCTGCATTTTGCTTTTTACAATGGGAATAAGCAGTGCCGTATTTCATGTGCCAGCGCCAACAATGGTAAAAAGATTATCGGGAAACCACACTGGACGAGGGATGAGTTATTTTATGTTTGGAGGAGAATTGGCAAGAACTGCTGGCCCTTTAATTATCACAGCTTCCGTGTCATATTGGGGACTCGAAGGAACATGGAAATTGATTCCTTTTGGCTTAGTTGCCTCCTTTATTTTATTCCTTAAGCTCCGAAAAATAAAAATATCGGATGATTTTAAAAAGAAGAAGGCCAGCAATGGTGATATATTGCCAACATTAAAATTGTACTTGCCTTTTTTCGCAGTTTTAATTGGCTTTACATTGTTTAGGGCAATTATGAAATCGGGATTAACAGCATTTTTACCCACCTTCTTTTATTCTGAAAAAGGAGAAAGTTTGTGGTTTGCAAATTCTGCTTTAGCAGTTTTTCAGCTAGCAGGTGCCGTAGGAACGGTTTTAGCAGGTAGTATTTCAGATAAAATTGGACGAAGAACAACATTGGTAACCATAAGCTTGATATCTCCTATTATGATGTTCTTGTTTATTAATACAGACGGTTGGCTTTCACTGATTTTTCTAGTGCTTATGGGCTTTTTTGTTTTTGCTCCTGGACCTGTACTAATCGCTTTAGTGCAAGATAGAGCGAAACAACTTCCCGTATTCATGAACAGCATTTACATGACTGTAAATTTTATTTCAGCTGCTTTAGCCGTCTTTTTTGCTGGAGTAATGGGCGATTGGCTTGGTCTCGAAAAAACATACCTGATTTCTTCTATTTTGGCGTTGGGAGCAATTCCTTTTGCTTTGCTGTTAAAAAAGAAATAGGCTTGTGATATGCTGCTTTCACTTTTTGTGTAGAATTTTATTGTTGATACGTCTTGAAATTTCATCTTAAAAAAGAAACACTTTATACTGATATTTTAAGTATCAGTATAAAGCGTCATTTTAAATCTCGTCGATCACGTTCTTGCTTGTGAAAGAACATGATCATATTTTAAGATCCAGTTCGGATAAATTTTTTAGTGTGATAATATTTAGGACGTGATATATTTTCCTTTTTTTATGAAAATATTTTTAAAATATTGAATATCCAAATGTTATTGTTAAAGCTTTATAATCGGCATTCCAATTTACATATTCATGAAGTAAATCCCGAGTAGTTAAATATCTTATTTCAAAACTATATTTATCCTTAAATTTATATCCCATTCCAAAGGCGATATTTCCGCTTGGTTTAATTTCGAGGGAATCATATGTTGAACCATTTTCTCTTGATAATACTATATATGAATCGCTATTAAAATCAAAAAGATACGATATATTTGCGAATATTTTTGAATTTTTATTTAGATGCATATAGTATCTAAATCCGACAGGTATTTCGATTGATTGATAATCGATATTTGCATAAAGAACTCCCCCAGAGACTTCGTTTGTTATTAGTTCCTTTTTTGATTTGTAACTTTGATAAGTTGGTTCAAGTATGATGCTCCATTTATTGTTGTTAAAGGGTAAAATAAACTCTGTTTCGATACCAAATTTGAAATCAATTTGTTGATCAAATTCAAAATCTTTCCAAGCGGAGCTGCTATTATGCATTTTAAAATTATTTACACTTATACCTGGCCTAATTGATAAGTTAAATAGATCCTTTTTTTGTTTTGGTTTATTTTTCGAATAAATTGAATTTACGTCATCGTTATATTTTGTGAATAGTTTCAATAATCCTTTTTTATAATATTTTAGATGTCGAACATCTTGTATTGTGATTATTTCACTTTCTAAATTAGATAAAAGCTGTTGCCTAAAGTAATTATTATACGCAATCTTATCTTTAATTAGATAGCGTTTGTGAATTAATTGATTTATCTCTGAATCAGCTGTTTTATAAAAAAAGCGTTTTAGATTTCCATTTACATAAATAAATAGAGAAGCTTTACCTTCTACTAGTACCTTAAGAAATAATTGTTCATTTGAAAATATTGCATTTTTTGTAGGGTTTAAATCATCGATTTGATCACTAGACCTATCTATTTTTACATTTACTCTATAATATTTTGATAGACCATCAATACCAAATTCTTTAACTGTCTCAATATTTTCTTTTTGAATATTAGCATCTTGGGCTAGTTTATATTCAAATTCAGTTGGGTTATTTTTCCAATCAACGTTTTTTATCAAACATGCAATTTTTTGGTCTGAATTATTAATAAAATAGCCATCCTCAAATAGTATTTGAGAATATGATTTAATATTTAAGATCAATAATAATAATAGAAAAATTAATTGTTTATTCATACGTGATATTTTAATACGGGTAAATGAGTGGTTATATGTTGAATTTACATTAGATTTTATTATGAAACAGTATGGTCTGAATATTTAGAACGGATTTAAATTGATATGAAGACTTGTTTGATTTGAACTGATGGTTATAACTATTTGTTTTTATGAATAATGTAATCCTGTTTGAGTTGTTTTGTATGAAAGTTTTGGGGCGAATATTAATAGAAATTAAGATGTGAGTTGGATTTATAGTAATTTATTGTTTGTAGCAATCTCAATTATTCGAAATCACTTTAATAGATTCCTTTTCGAATATCGTCAAGTTTAAGTTATCCTTTAATTGTTATTGAAATTAAGCCCTTCTGAAACTTTCTAAAAAACAAAACTGTAATATTTTTGTAATAATTTCACCAAATGAAATTCCTGCCTTAAATAGTTTAATTCGTGGCACTTGTCATGAGTGAGTTGTAAAAATAAATTTACTAGTTCGTGAATAAATCAGTAAATTGAGGATACTTTCTAAAAAAGCTAATTCAATCTGCAAATTGGTTAGCAAATTAATTTTATACATTCACTTAAAACAAGCATTATGAGTATTTTAAAAGTTCTTGAAGTAATGGCTTCATCAACGACCAGTTGGGAAGATGCCACAAAAAATGCAGTGAAAACAGCTGCTAAAACGGTGAAAGAAATTCGTTCTGTATATATTCAGGATATGAGTGCCGTTGTCGACAAAAATAACATTACTGAATTTAGAGTAAATGTTAAAATAACCTTTCAATTGTTGGATTAGTCCTAAATACAAAGAGAAATTTTTAAATTAAAACAACCACAAATGGGACTAATTTCATTTATAAAAGGGGCGGGCGAAAAGATTTTTGGAAAATCGGAAGAAACTTTGGAAAAAGAGAAAGCAGAGCTAATTTCGAGTCACATTAAGAAATTTGGTTTTGATACCAGTACCATACAGGTATTGATTGATGAGGAAGAAGTTACACTCAAAGGAAGTGTTGATACCTTCGAAAATAAGAACAAAATTATTGTTACTGCTGGAAATGTAGATGGTATATCATCTGTTAATGACCAAATTGTACTTACAAATCCTCCCTCAATTGAGCCTCCTGAACCAGAAAAACAATTCTATACAGTTAAAAAGGGTGATTATTTATCCAAAATAGCTAAAGAGGTTTATGGAAAGGCGAATAAATATGATATCATTTTTGAGGCAAACAAACCAATGTTAAAGGATGCGAATCTGATTTATCCTGGACAGGTTCTTGTAATTCCTCCTCTAAACTAAAAGTAAAAGGCTGTTTTAAAATCGAAACAGCCTTTTATATTTTAATTATTATTTACTCAGTTTTTCAAATTCAAACGGAATTTCCATCTCGGCATTGGATACTGAAGCTTTCATTCGATTACCACTTTTCCAATATCTTATTGTATTCGGAAAATCAAGTTCTTTGTTTTCACAAGTAAAATCATTTTCTGTATGATTTATCATTTTAAAAGAGACAGATTCCTTTTCTTCAGGAACTTTTACAGTCAAAATCCATTTTTCACTAGCTTTAATTAATGCTATCTTTTCTTGTTTTATGGTGTCAGCACCTTGCATCGTAAATCCAATCCCTGAATATTCAACATCACTTATTTTCTCCCAATTTTCATAAGTATTCTTTCCCTCTTCTTCATTTAACCTTTCCCATTCTCCTAATAACCAGTCGAAATTATCCGATTTATCCGTTAATTTAATATTTGAACTTTCCTTTTTACTTGGATTGCAGGATATAGTTAAAATTCCAATTAATAAAATCAATATATTTTTCATGATCTCTTTGAATTAGTTCTAATCTCTCTGTGTCAAAAATAGAAAAAGAAGTTAGAATGTTTAAATTATGTCATCGCCTAAATATTTATAGTGATTAACTTTTACTGTTTTTAGTAAATGTACAAAAACTTAAATTTCCCAACATTAGCTTGTTTAGCTATCTAATTTTAAGATCATTTCTTGTTATCTAATGCTGTATTTTTCGTAGCTTTCTTGTTGGATTATTTTAATTCTATTTGATATTCATTACTCTTGATATCACCAATAGATGCTGAGACGGTAACTACGCCTTGCTTATCTAATGACCTTATGATGGCCAATGCTTTTCCTTTATGTGTCTTTACATTGTTCAGTATATGCGAATCCACATTCATTTCCCAACCATTATCAACAGCTAGTAATTCAGCTTCTCCATTCACAACAAACTTAATGTTGGTATCCAAGTCTTTTATTTCTTTATCTGCATCATCAAATAGTTTAACTGAAACATGGGCTACGTCATAATTATTGGCCTTAAGTTCATTTTTATCGCTTTCTATTTCAATACGTGCTAATTTTCCTGTAGATGCAAGGATGTATTCGTTAGCAATTTTACCATTATTATAACCAACTACCTTTAATTCTCCTTTTTGGAAAGGGACGAGCCATTTAATAATGTTATCCTCATTTTCAACATCTGCTAAAGCCTGTTTTCCCAGACTTTTCCCATTCAAGAAAAGTTCTGCTTCTTCGCAGTTGGTATAAGTTTGTACAACAATTTTTTCTTGCTCATTATAATTCCAATGCTCCTTAACTTTGTACCATTCCCATAAACGAAGTTTGTCCCAGACCGGTGCGGCTGTTAATTGAATATCAAATTTCCATCCATTCTTTTCAGAATAAGAAAATTCAGATTTTGAGGCTGGGGTTGTTACCATATAGACTTTAGGTTCTGGCTTCCACAAACATTCAAAGAAATGACCTCTTGGCGTTTTAAATCCAGCGAAATCGAATAATGAAATGTCTAATCCTTTTCTAGGCCAAGGACCTGCTTCACCTCGATAGGCAAACCCTGTCCACACAAATATTCCTGGAATAAAGTCACGCTCAATGCAGGCTTTCCATTCTGAATAAGCTACCCAGTTTTCCGAACCTAAAAAGCATTTTTCTGGAAATGCGGCATGTGCTGCATCGTAATCTATGGCTCTGTAGTTTAAACCTAAAACATCAACGGCATCGGCATATCCACTAGCAAAAGCAACAGTAGGGCGTACACTACCACAAATAATTGGTCTGCTAGTATCTTCTTCTTTTACCCATTTCGAAAGTTGGTGAGCTACAATGGATAAAGAATCAATCCCACCAGTTATTCTATCAAAAACAGGTTTAATTTTAGTTGTATCGTAAGTTGGCGTATCCTTATATTCGTGAATTTTACCTTCAACCTCGCTGTATGTTTGAGAATAATAAGGGAAGGTCCATTCTATTTCGTTCCCAATGCTCCACATTATTACTGATGGACGATTAAAATCACGTGCTATTAATGTTTTTAGATCACGCTCAGACCATTCATGAAATACTTCGCTGTATCCTGTCGAAATTTCATCAGAAGCCGCTTCATCGCCCAAATAGTTTACACTTTTTCCTTTGGGGATATGCCACTCATCGAAAAATTCATTCATTACCAACATGCCTTGTTCGTCGCATACATCCATTAAAATAGCAGCATGTGGATTGTGAGCCATACGAATGGCATTAACACCAATGGATTTTAATTTTCCAACACGATATTCCCAAATGCCTTTAACGGCAGCAGCACCTACAGCACCCGCATCGTGATGAATATTAACACCTTTAATTTTCAAATTCTTACCATTGAGGTAAAATCCTTTGTTAGAATCGAAACGAAAAGTGCGAATCCCAAATTTTTGCTCTACTTCATCCACAACAACTCCTTTGTGCTTCACCACAAGCTTTGCCGTATACAAATGAGCAGCCTCAATATCCCAAAGCTGAGGATTAGTCACACTTAACTGTTGGTTTAATTTGCCGTTTTCTATTGTGCTTTCTGTATTTGAAGCAACTAATTTATTATTGGCATCAAGAATTTCAAGTTCAATTTCCACATCACTTTCTGCTCCCGCTATTTCTGTTTGAATATTTACAGTAGTTTTTTCGGCATTAACTTCGGGAGTTAAAATGCGAACGCCCCATTGAGGAATGTGAACCTTAGAAGTTTTCACCAGTTTTACATCGCGGTAAATTCCCGAACCCGTATACCATCGTGTGTCTGCATAGTTGGAATGGTCTACTTTTACGGCAATTAGATTGTCTGCACCAAAATTTAGGTGTTCGGATAAGTCATAAGAAAAACTGGCATAACCATTGGGTCTGAATCCTAACTTCTTGCCATTCAAATAAACTTCTGAATTGCAAAAAACACCATCAAATTCTATCCATATCGCTTTGCCTTTATCCGATGATGGAACATGAAACGATTTACGATACCAGCCCATTCCTCCTTCTACGAAACCAGTACTGGCTGCGGTGTTTTCTTTCTGATAGCCTGTCAGATTGCTCCAGTCATGAGGTAATCGAATAGCATCCCATTCCGAATCATCAAATGAAACCTGATCTGCTTGAGCTTGTTCTCCCAAGGCGAATTTCCAGTTGAAGTTAAAATCTTCTGTTGTGCGCGCATTTTCTTTCGCACATGAAGCAAAAGCGAAAATGGATAGCAGGAGAATGTAAATTGAGTTTTTCATGATCTTATTTTAATTTCTTTGTAGTAATGATAAGGGTATTGCAATTTATTAGTGCTGGTTTTTATATTCAAACCAATCGAAATATGCCTTGTTTTTGCTTTTTTCACCTAAAGATGTGGCATACATTCCAATGTAGGTGCCATTAAATCCCCATGCGATTTCATCGCCAAAATGAGATAAGTCTTGTGCTTCGCCAATTTGTAATAGATCGGCCTCTGAAGAACCAAAGTAGAAGCTTGCTTTAAGGCCTTTACTTACGAGCTTAAGATGCACTTCTTTTCCTTTAAAGGGCATCCTTGCAATTTCTTCAAGCATTCCTTTTTCTGCATTTACTTCTTTTGCCGTGGTTTTTAAAAGAACCATTTCATTTTTTATGCGGAGCAATTGATAATGTGTAGATGATTTTCGATAGAGAACCAGCCCAGCTTGTTCATTTTCTTTTTTCGATGAAAAATGCATTTTGGTAGAAACTTCATAATCGTGATGTTTCACTCGCTTAGCTAAGAAAGATGGGTTTTTCCACTCACTGATCGTTTGCGGACGCAGATCAATTTCCATTTTTCCTTTTGCCTGACGATACCACTTTATCTGAGGTGTTCGCAGACAATTCCATTCTAAACTGATTGTCTCCGAATCAAAATTATCCTTTGAATTGAGTTCGGGTACTGGAGTCCATGTCAAATCTGGTCTTTTTTGTTCTGTTTGGAGTAAGCCTTTACCTGGATTGTAAATAAGCGTTACGCCACTTTCTTGACGAGTTACTTCAATTTTAGCCAGAAAGGTTTCACGGGCAAGAATGGAATAGCCATCAATAGGACGTTTCGCCAGCATTACGCTCCACCATTCTCCATTTTGTGTTTGCACTAAATCGGCATGACCAGTTTGTATAATCGGGTAGGTGTATCCTAAATGGCGATGCGTCATTATTGGATTTGCATGATTTGGAACATAAGGTCCCCATAGGTTTTTACTATTGAAAATAGTTACTGCATGAAATTCACTGGTACCACCTTCTCCAATTAATAGGATATACTCACCGTCTATCTTAAACAAGTGTGGACCTTCAGCCCATCGAGCGTTGGAAGCATGTCCATATGTCAATTGTTTTTTATCTCCTATCAAAATTCCTTTGTCAGGATCAATTTCCTGCATCCAAACACCATTTTTACCTGGCCAATCTTTTTGAGTTCCATCAATTACACCTGCTCCGGTATAATAACAACGACCATCATCATCCCAAAAAAGCGAAGGATCAATTCCCGGAGCATCTTTTATCCACATTGGATCGCTCCAAGGGCCTGATGGATTTTTAGCAGTAATTATGAAATTCCCTTTTTGTCCCACCATAGTGGTAATGATATAAAAGGTGCCTTTGTAATACCGAATGCTTGGTGCAAATATGCCATTGGAATTCTTAAGGCCATCTTGATACACAATTTGATCGGGACGATGAAGGCCGTGACCAATTTTCTCCCAATTCACCAAATCTTTACTGCGATGAATCGGAAGCCCAGGATACCATTCGAAACTTGAATTTACCATGTAGTATGTGTCTCCCACACGACAAATAGACGGGTCGGGGTAAAATCCAGAAAGAATTGGATTTTTAAATGTTTCGGGAGCTGATTGAGCGTATGTGCTTGAAATAAATAACAAGCAAATCATCAATGCAAAAGTTGTTTTTATCCGTAAAGTCTTCATTTAGTTGTCTTTATTTATCTTAAAAACCCAAGCATAATTTAAGGAAGCATCAGCTGGCTTTTTAATTATCAGTTTGTCATCTGTTTGCCTAAATCTTATTTCATCGTCATAGCCCAATAATTCTATCGATTTGATATCGATCTTGGTAGAGTTGAGGTACTTAATTTCAACATCGCTAGTTGGAGGAACAAGTACAAAAGCATATAGTGTATCACCATTTTTTGTAAAACGAATATCTTCTTGTGTAAAGTCTTTGTTTTTACTTTCTGCCAAGTGTCCTGTACTTGTTTTGGTTGGTCCTTCGCCAAATACTTCCCAATGTGTAGCACTGTAAATTGCTTCTCCATTTACTTTTAACCATTTGCCCATGTCCAACAAGGTCTTTTTTTGATCTTCGGGGATAGTTCCATCTTTTTTAGGACCAATATTCAGCAACAGACAACCGTTCTTACTTACGATATCCACTAGGTCAGCAATGAGTTCCTGAGCTGATTTAGGCATCCAGTTTTTAGCATAGTACCAAGAGTTTTTTCCTATTGAGGTATCCGTTTGCCAATATCCTTTGCGGATTTTATCTGATTTACTTCTCTCTAAATCGAACATGTGTGTCCCTTTTGGATAGGATTCGAAATTGAAATTTTTGGTTTGTAAAACCACCGTTTTATCACGTTCGATACCTGAATTGTAATAATAGGAAGCCAGTTTCTTATGATAGGGAACAAACTCAGGTCGATCGATGTAAAAATCGAACCATAAAATATCGGGTTGGTATTTGTCAATGATCTCTTTGGTACGCGGCCACCATACGTCTGCTAACCACTCTTTACTCACCGAGTCGCCAAGCTGATGCGGAGGCGCATATAAATCTGCATATTTAGGATTGCCAGTGTCGAAGTAGTCTTGCTGGTTGTAAAAGTTATAGTTAAAAGCAAGGTGAGAACTCGCTCCAAATAGTAAGCCTTGCTTTTTTATTTCATCTGCTAAAGCTTTAAAAACATCCTGTTTTGGTCCCATTTTAGCAGCATTCCAAGGCGTAATACTCGATTCGTACAAAGCAAAACCATCGTGATGTTCAGCCACAGGAATTACATATTGTGCACCAGCATCTTTAAATAATCTTACCCATTCGGTAGGGTTAAAATTCTCCATGGTCCACAATGGAATAAGGTCTTTGTACCCAAAAATCTTTTGGTCACCAAATTTTTCTTTGTGGTATTCATAGGCTGGATGCGATTTACCTTCTGTGATTACACCTGTTTGAATATTGATATGCCCTTTATCGGAATACATCCAGCGCGGATACCAATCGGTATGTAGTTCGGCAACAGAATTCGGCCCCCAATGAATAAAAATGCCAAACTTGGCGTCTTTCATCCATTGCGGAATTTCATACTTGCTTAGGCTTTCCCAATTTTCCTCAAATTTTATGGCTTCGCCAGAAGGCTTTTTTGAGCTGCAAGCTGCAATTGATAGTAGTAAAATAAAAACTAGGCTTAGTTTTATCATTTTATTAGTCGTCCTCATATCTGTAAAGCTTATTTTTTAGTCTTGATCTGTAATGGATAGGAGTTAGATTCCCAATCAGTATCTTTCCCATTAGCGAAAATTAAATTACTCTCGTAAAATTGTAGCTTATTACAGGTATTTAAAAATAAATTACTGCTTCAAAAATCATACAATGCGATTTTTATTAGCATACAAATGCTTATACTTGTATACTGTTTTTACAATATCTTAAAGAAAGATTATTATTCTGTAAATGTATGAATGTAAGCAAAATAGTAGGTAGGTGTAGTATTCTTTTGGGATTGTTATTTGCATTTACCCCCCTTTTTTCAGCTCAAAAGGATAGTACCGATTGGTATATTGACTTATACAATTCTGTTGCCAAGCAGGATAGTTCGTATACAAATGAATTGAATGCATGTTATCGGTATTTCCAACAACAAAAAGATACGCTTTGGCTCACTAAAACCCTAATTGAGCGAGCGGAAGATGAAAGTAATGAAGGAAATTATGGTGCTGCAATTTCCGATTTGTGGGAGGCTTTGGATTTAGCAGAATTGCGCGGAAACATCATTATGCAACACCAAGTTCATGCTAACTTGGGTTGGATTTATAATGTTTTTGGCAAAAGCAAAGAAGCCTTTATGCATGAGCAAAAAGCTTTGGACTTGTCTAAAGACGGCTTACAAAGTGGATTACTTACTGAAGGTGCACTAATATCTGCGTATTTTGATTTTGTACATTCATACCGCAGGAAAGAAAATTATACAATGGCGCTTCAGTACTTAGATTCATGTTATTATATCGCCGATAAATACAAGTATACAAGTAGCCAAAAGGCGTATTTAACTTCCGAAAAAGGGAATATTTTTCGCAAGCAGGGGAGACTTAGCGAAGCACTTGAGATCTTAATTAAGGTGGAAAAAGAATTCCAAAACATAGATCAAGGTTACCTTACCATTATCTATTTCTATTTGGGAAATACCTATTATGCATTGAAAGATTATAAAAATGCTGAACTGGCATTTGAAAAGGCAATTGAAAATGTTGATGTGCGACCAAGACATTACGATGTAAAAGCCGAGTGTTTAAATCGCATGGCAAAAAGTTTAGAACAACAAGGTAAATACCAAGAAGCTTACCAGGTTTTAAGCCAAGCAAAGGAATTGAATGATGAATTGTTTAGTACAAAAGGCTTTCAGAATTCAGGAGTACTTGATATTAGAAATACCTATAAAGAAAAACTTGATGAACGCGACCGAATTATTCTAGAGCGCGACAAAGAGTTGATAGAACAAAAGGCGAGTAATTTGCGCATTCGCATGTTTTTAATGGGTTCTTTTGCACTGTTCGTAATTGCTTTACTCGTTTTCCGCATACAGTTTCAGCGTAAAAAGCATAAAATTGAGAAAGAAAGGCAAAAGAATAAAGCCCAACTTCAAGAAGAGAAAAGTAAGGTTTTGGTGGAAATGAAAAATAAAGAATTGACCTCCTTTACTCTACGCTTAATTGATAAAGATACCATGATAAGTGATTTGGCTGAATCAATTACTGAATATGCGCCAGCGAACGAGGCTTTGCTAAAATCGGTAAAGCTGAAAACGACTGGTAGGTTAAAGTTGTGGGAGGAGTTTGATAAACGATTTATAGATGTAAACAAAGGTTTTTATGAAACGCTAAAGTCTCGTTTTCCGGAATTGACTCCTACCGAGCTAAAGCATTGTGCTTTGATTAAATTGAACTTTTCATCGAAAGAAATGGCGCAATTGCTCAATATTTCGTTGAATGGTGTAAATACATCGCGCTATCGCATTCGTAAAAAGTTAAAACTAGAAAGAGAAGATAACTTGGTTAGTTTTATTGATGGGGTGTAAAATGCCTATTTAATTCGGAAATGGATATCTGTATTGTATGCCGTTTAGTAAGTTATTGAATTAAATTTATGGTTTTCAGTTTATAAACTTTTTCTCAACCTGTTGTCCAATAAAATATGCCGCCAACAATGGTATTAAAGCATAGCCCACATATTTTTCCAACAAGCCATAATGATTTAAAACCGTTAAAAATATTGCTGATATTAAAACAAACAGCAAGTCGAATATTATTTTTTTCTTTTTCATAGTTAATGTGTTGTTTTTATTGGGGAGAGAACCATTCTAAGTACGTATTATTTTATTCTTGTTTTGCAGAATACGACCTATTGCGGGATTCTATTTATAAGTATCTGATAGGTTTTTTAATACCCGAATTGCTTTGCCAGCATCTTTTTTGTCTACAAAAATATGATCGTGATAATAAGCAGCAATCACATTGCAAGAGATGTTGTTTTTGGCCAGTTCGGCAGAAAATAGGGCAGTTAAGCCCACCGCATCTAAAGAGGAATGAATCTGTAAAGTGATCCAGGAAGCAATGTAGTCGTAGTTTAATTGCAGCTTATCGGCTTTGCTTTTTTCAATCACAATTGTGATTCCTTCTGCCTCCTTAAATTCACAAATGGTGCTATCTCGGTCTATTCCATCCCAATTTTCTACTTTTGCAAATACATATTCTCCAGCATTTAATTTTGGTGTCATCCCTTTTATTAATTCTGATATATTGCTTTCTCCTGCCATTTTTATACTTGCTAAAGGTTTTTCTCTTATTTTGTTTTCGTCTTTCAAATCTACCAAACTATACTTGTATGGCAAATAGGCGGGTGCTTTTTTATTTAGACAGTGAAAAGCCCAAACGGGTTGCTTGGGTGTGTGGGTTTAATGTTTTGTATAGGGTAGGCTGGGCAGTGGAAAGAAACTAGATTTCGAACTGATCTAAGCCAAAACCAATGTTTTTATTTCTTTTCTTCACGTAAAATCTTTTCCATTTTTCGACCTCTTGCCAATTCATCAATGAGCTTTTCCATACGTCTGCATTGTTTATACAATTCAAATTCATCCTCTATTTCTTCAATCCGATAACCACAAACGACTCCTTTAATCAAGTGTGCGTTAGGATGTATTTTAGCTTTTTGAAAAAATGTTCTAAAAGTTACTTTCTTTTCAATAAGTACTTGTAAATCATCTTTATCATAGCCAGTAAGCCATTCTATTACTTGGTTGAGTTCTTCTTTTGTTCTACCATTCTTCTCCAGTCTATCCAAATAAAGTGGATAAATGGATGCAAATATCATATTGGCAACCTTTTCATTTTTTTCGGCAGTAACTTTCATTTGTATATCTTTTAAATTCTTTATGAATAGGTGCTAAAGGCTTAGTAAATGAACAGTAGTACCTATAATTTCATCTATTTTATTGGCAGTAGTTATTTTAATTTTCCATCTGGTTTCTTTATATAAGCAGGTGGTTAATATTGTAATTCGATTTTATTAGGGAAGATTAAGTTGCCATGAAACACCATATTTATCTTCGCACCATCCAAATTTTTTACCAAAGCCGTAATCCCCTGAATCGTAGTTGTCCAAAGGGATCATTATCTGGCCTCCATTTGAAGAAAGTTTTTCGAATAAGCTTTGTATCTCATTTTCAGATTTGCACTCTACGAACAGCGATACTCCAGGCGAAAATGACCAAGCATGCTTATAACTACTTTCAGAAACCATGTAATCTGCACCATTTAACGTGAAAACTCCGTATTTGATAAGCTCTGGTGTTCCTCCAGCCTCACCATCTTGGTATTTTATTATGCTTTTAATTTTCGAATTTGGAAAAATAGAAGTGTAGAAATCGATCGCTTCTTGAGCCTTCCCGCATTGATCACCCACAAATGTTAGAAATGTTGTTATTTTCATTTTTTAAAATTTTAGTTCAAGCCAAAAAGATCAATTGGATAATTAGCTTACTTCTCGAAAGTTGCATTTATTGGTTTATGGCAGAATTACGACCTAAAAAAGTGTAAATCACGTGCCTTTAACTTTGTAAACGATGTGCCTTGACCGTACCAAATTTTGCATAACGGTCTTGCTAAATTTCGCGGGCGATTAAAAGAGTTTCCTTATCAAAGCGCCAAGAAAGCAAGCCGATTAAATTTACTTATTTATATTTTGAGCAAGACAAGTTTAAGTGGCTTGCTGGTGTTTATTATTTGTGTTAAACTTTCAAATGGCTCATCAACGCCCATGACAATTTAGCTTTTGTTAGGGGCTGGCTATTCTTCCCAACTTCCTCTGAAAATAACGGCAGTTATTTCGTCCCTTTTTGAATTCTCATAATATTTAGTTTCTGTTTCAATTCTATTTAAGAATTTTAATTTATAAAAGGGTGTGATCGTTGTATCTGAAATTGCACAATCAGTAAAGCTTTGTATAATATAGTTTTTAGTGAATAGAACAGATGCAATTGTAGCGGTGTCTTTTTCTTTATTAAAAAGGGGATGAGATAAAAGTAAAATGTCTTTTTGGTATCTATGATCCATTGCCCTAAAATAATCATCCATGTGTTTTTGATTTTCTAAAATATTGTCAAATTGCACAACTCTACATTTATTTATTCTAAGGGAATCCCACTTTGGTATTAAAGAAGAATCTTTTTTGTGATTATATGATTGTTTCATTTGTAAAGTCGGAAAGGTATTCAGATGTAATTGTCTATAAGTATTTGAAAACTGTAAGGAACTATTTCCATCTTTAGTACTAAATTTAAACTTCTCATAAGGAGAAATGCCCAAATCAAATGTTCTAAAATTCACGGTGTCTTGGTCTCCAACAATTAAGACACCCTTGAACATATTCTGGTGGTCTTGAATAATCGAATTTACAACTCTATAATAGACTTCTTTATTATCTGTCGGAATTTTCTCGCACGAGAATAAAACAGAGATCAAAATAAGAAATGTCGATACTTTATAGTTTATTCTTTGCATTACTGTTTCTTTTAGCTTGCCCCTAACGGTCTTGCTAAGTTTTCGTTGGCGATTAAAACTGATGTCTTATCAATACGCTAAATAAGCAAGCCGCATAAATTTGTTTATATTTTTACGCAAACCAATTTAGTTGGCTTGCTGGTGTTTCTTATTCGAGCTATACTTTCAAACTGCATATCACCGCCCATGAAATTAGGGCACGTAATTTATTTCAATGTCATCATTAGATGCTTCTTTAAGTACTTTAAGTATTTCTGGCGGAGGTGGAGGCGGTGCCACTCTTTTTTCTGGTATGTCAAGCTCAACTTCAAAAGTCAATTCATAGCCACATGAGTCTAATGATGAAGTTTTATACAAATTAAACATCTCAGAACCTACGTTTTTAACTCTTGCAGGAAAATCTCTCCAATAGCCCCAGAATCTTTTTGTTTTATTTTTATTGTAATCAATTATTAGCTCCACGTATGGTGCATCAATTGGTGGACAAAATTCTGAATCGTTATTCTCTATATTTGCGATTCGTATTAAGTTTTCAAACTTGTCAAATTGCAATTGGGTTATTTCTCCTTTATAGAATCCTTGTTTGTCAGCATATTTTCCACCCCAAAAATTGAAATTAAGTCCTTTGTCAATTTTAATGGCTATTGCAGGACAATTACCATAACACAAACTACTAGAAAATTCAATTGTGTCAATAGTCAAATTTAGATCGTAAAGTAGAGTGTCATTGTAAAATTTATATTTGTCTTGATACTTAAAAGGGAATCCATATCCTTCTATTTTATCAATTATCAAGCTGTCAGAATTTGCTTTTAAGATTTTTCCTATCAAGTATTTATATGTCACACTATATAAACTGTCATTTTTGATGAATTTATGAAAACTAATATCAACTTTTGCTTTTGAACGAATTCCATTATCAATTATCCATTTGTCATAGTATGAAGTGTCACAAATAATTAGGGTGTCATTTGAAATTGAATAATTTGCAATCTTTTTATTATAGAAGTATACAACACTGTTTCCAAAGTGAAGTGCTTGGTCTTTATATTCTACCAAGCTACTATCTTTCTCATTGACGCACAGATTCCAATATTTCGTGTTGAAACTTTTATCAATAAGCTCTTTAGTTGAGCAACCAATTATAAAAATCAGAATCAATATTATAGATGTGTACTTCATTTTCTTTATTATGTGCCCTAACGGTCTTGCTAAAATTTGTGGGCGATTTACAACTGCCGCCTTATCAGAGCCGCCCAGCGTTTATTGTTTTTGTTGCTTTATCAAGTTGAGCGTCACCGCCCATTAATTTTAACTTTTGTTGGCGTGTCGTGCTTTTTTAATCTACTTCCTTTTTAAAATTATCAAGTGGAAATGCCCATGGCACTCCCAAGTCATCCTCCCAGTCGTCATATAATCCGATTCCAACATTTGGTTTGATAATTATCTCTTCTAGATCATCCGTATTTTTTGCAAGTTTTAGTTCGCCTTTATCCTTTGCTGTCAAAAAATACAAGTCATAAGTCGGTCCAACTTCATTAAAACCAGCTTCAATTTGCAAAATCGGATTTCCATTAGTGTCTTTTGTGAATTTTCCAGTTAATTTTTTAGTTTCTTTCTTTTCGTCGCCTAGTAATTCAATTTGGTACGGGCTACCTTTCTTGTCTAAAATTGTCACAGTATAAAAATCATGCTTAGTTGGCTCAATTATTAAGCGTTTCCCATTGTTATCTGTCCATTGTCCCCACCAAGATTTGGGGATAGATTTCCGATTTTTATTCAAATTAAACATATCAATATGTAGGTTCATTTTTTGCATGCACGCCAACGGTCTTGCTAAAATTTGAGGGCGATTTACAACTACCACCTTATCAAAACCGCTTACGTTTCTTGTTTGTATTACATTATCTAGTAGAGCGTCAACGCCCTTTAATTTTAACTTTTGTTGTATGCTGCCATTACCTTCAGTTATATTCAAATTAAGTACACATTACTATATTTTGCTTTGAATTTCCTTTAAAATTCGGCGTTCGAATTTTTCCTTTTGTATTTTATTTTCTTGCTTAGAAAAATCTTTATTTATCTCTTTATAATTTCTTAGTGAAGGATATTCGCCCAATCCAACAAATCCTATGTGTGTTCCTCGAATCCAACATTTTACAATCTGATTCTCTTTGGGGTAATAAAACCAAACATGATACCAATGGTCATTATTACTGCGTCTTCCATCAATAAATCTTTCCTGGTTGGATAAGCAATAATCAGAATTTTCCATTTTGAATTTATTTACAGCAGAAATTATTTTAGATTCTGCTACTTCAAATTTGTATAGCTCTACATATGGATAACTACCAGGAGCAAAATTGCATGAAACAAAATTGAATAATAGTATTGCAAAGAATACTGCACATATTACATATCTTCCCTTAGTTGTCATGATTCTATAATAATTCATAGATAGTTACTGTTTTCAATTCTATTTTTTACGTTTATTTTTATGCAAAAGATTTAATCTGTCTTATGGTTGCATACAACGGTCTTGCTAAAATTTGTGGGCGATTTACAACTGCCGCCTTATCAGAACCGCTTTCGTTTATTGTTTTTATTACATTATCTGGTTGAGCGTCAACGCCCATTAATTTAACTTTTGTTACAGGCTTTTAATTTTATCCCTTCTAAGTTTAATCAACATTACAATTCCACCTAATGGAATGCCTATTTCCCAATATGAATAGTCATATCCCCACCAACTAAAACTAGCTCCGAACAAATACTGTAGTGAGTATTCAAGTTTAAAAATTCCTTCTGACATAATTTTTATAGTCGGAAAATTCAGGATAATAACAGCAAGTATTTTTAACCATTTCTTTCTAAAGTCAGATTTGATTATTTTATAAATAACAAACACATTAAACGCAACCACTAAAAGCGGAAAAAGTCCCAATAGCCAAAATTTCCATAAAGATGGAATTGGATAGTTTTCACCTACCTCAATAGACGTAACTTTGTTATTGCTTCCATCTAAATACAATTGGATATATCCGTATCTGCCTTTACCTTCAATGCTAAGATTCACTATTGATGGTTCAGAATCAATGTCATCATCAATCGAACCTTTTCCACTTAAAGATAAAGACCATGTTCGAGATTTAGTATGAGTTGTCTTGGCGTAGACTAAACCAATCTTTGGATTTTGTCCGTATGGTGTGTAAACTAAATTTCTTATGTTTTTTATCGAAGTTTTTAATGCTTCATGCTTTTTCTTATTGATATTTTCAAAATCGAACAAATCATATGCATCATCATAGATTTCGTTATTTATGTTCTCTATTATTTTAATTGAATTGTTCTTAACGATATCAACTCGACTTTCTGAAGAACAACTTAGAAATAATAGACTAGATATAAGTATCAATAAAATATTCGTTCGATTCATTTTTGTATTTTAATTAATTGCCTGTAACGGTCTTGCTAAAATTTGTGGGCGATTTACAACTACCGCCTTATCGAAACCGCCTGGGTTTATTGTTTTTATTACCTTATCTAACTGTGCGTCACCGCCCATTAATTTTAACTTTTGTTGTGTGTAGTTCTTTAAAGATTACTAATAATCTCATCAATCAACTTATTATAGAAATCTATCGTCAACTCGTTATTATATTTCAATTCTTTATCCAAGTCAATATTAGAATCATATGAAATTCCACTAATTAAAGTTAATCTCTTATTTAGAAGAATTAGTTTGCTTGATTCTGTTTCATATTCAAAAATGGTTATCTTTTTATAGTCTTTGTTTACCGGACTATATTCAATTACGTCAAAATATTTTATTAAAGAGTCCGAATAGTCAACTTGAATATCAAATTCAGTTTTTGAGTCCTTTATTACGTTTTCACTTAATATCCAATCGAATTTAACAAATTCGATCTTTGATTCAATTAATAAGTCTTTGATTAAAAAACTTTTTTCAGCTGTTTCAATGTTTGGATTATTTCTGTTGATCGGTTTGGGGGTTTCACTTGAAATCTCTTTTTTACTTGCACAACCCGTAAAAAAAATCAAACAAAAAGTTGTCAAAACAATGAATGTCAAATTATAAGTTTTATTGTATAACATCTTCAGTTTTATCAATTACACACAACGGTCTTGCTAAGTTGCGTGGGCGATTTCGAAGAACTTTCCTTTCAAACCGCCAAGTAAGCAAGCTGCATAAATTTATTTATATTTTGAGCAAGACAAATTTATAAGGCTTGCTGATGTTTATTCTTGTACTAAATTCTCAAGCTAATCATCACCACCCATAAAGTTAAGCTTTTGTGCCTGTTGCACAACTCTTAATAACTTGTTTATAAATCTAACAATAATATCTTTACTTTTCAATGATAATGGCATAACTTGTAAATAAAACATGCAAGGAAAGAAGCTTTATCAAGAGAAGTTATTTTCAAGCTTTCAACTCTCACATCGGGTTCCTGAAAATAATTTCTACCGCCGATTAAAAGAGGTTTTAGACTTATCCTTTTTATATAAGAAAACACAATCTTATTATGGCAGTTGTGGACAGAAAAGTATTGACCCAGTAGTTTTCTATAAGCTCTGTTTGGTTGGTTATTTGGAAAATATCATCAGCGATAGAAAACTGATAGAGCATTGTAGTATGCGTTTGGATATTCTTTATTTTCTGGGTTTCGACATTGATGAAGAGCTGCCATGGCACAGTACACTAAGTCGAACTCGCCAGTTATTTCCAGAGGCTCTATTTGAGCAGGTTTTTACCCATGTGCTGAGTATGTGTGTAGAAAAAGGAATGGTGGCTGGTCATACTCAGGCAATCGATTCAGCACCAATAAAAGCAAATGCAAGTATGGATAGTTTGGAGCTAAAAGTTCCAGAAGAGGAGCTGGAAGCCTACCTTCAAAAAGCTCGTTACCAAAGTCGGGAAGATCGTAAACCCAAAGAGAATAAAGCTCCTAAAAAAACAACAAACAATTACAGCAAGTAAGCGAGAGTTGCAGGAGATAAAATCTCGCAATCAAAACTGGCAAAGCAGTCAAGAGCAACGCCCCGGAGCTAGTAACAAAGGAGCCAAGTATACCAGTAACAAAACTCATTACAGTCCCACCGATCCAGATGCCCGAATAAGTGTAAAGCCAGGGAAGGCAAGGAAACTTAACTATCTAAACAATATCAGTGTTGATACTGCCCATCATGTAATCACTGATGTAAAAGCCTATCATGCCGATAAAAAAGACAGTCAATACTTGCAGGATACCACAAAGCGTTTGAAACAAAGGTTAAAAGAACAAGGCTTATTGTGGACTACTCTTTTGGCCGATGCAGGTTACAGTAGCGGAGAAAACTATGCCTTTTTGGAGAAGCAGAACATTGTAAGCTACATTCCCCAGCATGGAACTTATAAAGGCGGACCCGAAGGATTTATCTTTTTTAAAGAAGAAAATTACTGGCTTTGTCCACAGGGCATAAAAGTGACTTTTCGTAAACGAAGAATGGTAAAAAACTCTTTGCAAGATCATTACCTAACCAAACGGAGTGATTGTAAAAACTGTCCGATTAAGCAAAAATGCATTGGTAAAGGTTTTGAGAAAAAGATCGGCATTACCGTTTACAAAGAGCATTATGAGCGAAACAACAAAAGAGTACGTAGTAAAATTGGAAGGAGAATGAAAGGCAAGCGGCAATCAACAGTCGAACCTATTTTTGGAACTTTAACCCAGTTTATGGGGCTTCGAAAAGTCAACACCATTGGAATTGCTCAGGCAAACAAGGTGATGCACATGTCAGCTACTGCTTATAATCTTAAAAAGATGTTGAAGTTTATGAGTAAAACAGCTGAAATAATGACTAATCAGGGAATTTTTCTGTTTTCTTCTTTAAACAGACAATTGGGTCTATTTAGCTCCATTTTAAGCCTTCAATAATTTAGGAATTCAATCCGGTTAGCTTAAAAAAATGAAGCCTTAGAAGCTTGTGAATCACAAACATTTAAGGCTTTTATATTGTACTCATTTAATTTTAGGGAATTGTGCAACGGTTACTTTTGTTAGCGCCTTTTAATCACTAATTTCTAAATGTTCGTTTTACAAAATTTAATTCCATACTAAAAGGTAAACACTTCATAATTGCGAGTTTTCTATCGAATTCTAAAGATGAAAAATCCGTCTTCCAAACTTCTTGAGCTTTCGCATTCCAAATTTCTTGATAAGTTAATCTTACCATAGCCAGAGTTTCTATGTATTGTTTCCAATTTATATTAGAATCTTTATCAAATTGTTCGACATCCGTGTCAAGAACAATTATTAATTTGGAAGACAATATTGTCCCAAAATATTTTACATCAGCTAATTTACGTTGAGGTACTTCATCTTTTGGATGCCATTTATTTAATAATTCTTCAATTGATTTTTTAAGCCCCTCATAACTTAATTTCTTGTTGTTATGAAATGCACCATTGTCTTTTATCGTTATTAAATAGGTATTTTGTTTCTTTAAATAGTAATCCCCACAATCATTGTTTGTGTCTATAAAACCAAACTTAACTTCTCCATTTAATGAATCAAGAATTGGATATTTGGACAAGCTAATTTCAGGACTAAGTCTTACTAATTGGTCTAGTTTTAAAATACAAGAATCAATTATGTCTGCCTTTGGATATTCAAAAGCAAAACTGATCAAATCTTCAATTTTTTCGCTCTGACGAACAGCCTCCCAACTTTCATCCACTCTATTTTTAGAATGAAAATTACACCCTTCGAGTATTATTAGAGTTAAGAATGCTAATATGTATAGTCGCTTTTCCATAATTGGCTATAACGGTCTTGCTAAAATTTGTGGGCGATTTTCAACTAATGCCTTATCAAAGCCGCTACCGTTTTAAGTTGTGTTATATTATCAAGTTGAGCGTCTCCGCCCATTAATTTTAACTTTTGTTAGGCAATCGTTACTTTGTCAATACAATTTAATCAGTCTGGTATATACTGCACCGTATCAACTTTTGGTACTGTATCATGAAGTAGCATAATGGGAACATAGTATTTTCTTTTTCTAACATCAATTCTGGCAGGTGCATTCAATTCCTCATTTGAAAATCGGTACAAAACTTTAGCAATTCCCAAATCTGGATAATATCGGATTACTTCACCTACCTTTTTTGCTTTAACACAACCTATTCCTCTTCTAATACACTCATCTTCAAAATCAGAGCTGCTTTTTTTACCCAAATTCTGATATCGATCAACTAACCAAATTGCCTTTTCTTTGTCTGAGGAGCAAAAAAATTGTTTATGTATATATCCTCGATGGTCTTTATAATAACCATGTTTATAATCTTCTGGTTGGCATGATATTAAAAGTATGAATAAGCAAATAAATGCTCCTAACTTTTTTGAGTATGTATTTATTTTTCCTCTATTTCTATTCATTCAACAATTCGGTTTTATAAAATATTTTCTGGTCAAACTGGGTAATGTTGCCTAACGGTCTTGCTAAAATTTGTGGGCGATTTACAACTACCGCCTTATCAAAACCGCTTACGTTTCTTGTTTTTGTTACATTATCTAGTTGAGCGTCACCGCCCATTAATTTTAACTTTTGTTACCGCCAGTAGTTTATTATTTCAATTTTATCAATTAACGGATATTTTAAAAATAGTGCCTTTACCGCAATAAGAATTGCTGTTATAAAAATCGGAACAATTGGTTTAATTTCAAATACTAGTTTTCTCAATATTAGCAATCTAAGTAGCGTTGAAGCTATGTCAAAAAGAATTATTGATGGATATGGAGTACATGTTGCAAACCCACAGCAATAACCTCCTTTTATAGTCAAGACAAAAAGCCATAATGAAATGTCAAGAAAGAAGAATGTCTTTCGAAATTGAGTTCTGAATGAGAGTACAAGTAACAAGGTTGAAATTAGTCCGACAATGATTGAAGCTTTATCGAAAATATGATCTATAAAATCGTATTGTAGTCCATTTAGATATAAACCAATCAAACCTCCTAAAAGTGTTAATGAGATAAGAGTCTCATAAAGGAATTTAGTCTCATTAAATAATATTTTCCCTTTGAACCGAAACTTGATTAAAAGGAAACAGATTATTGATGGTATTAGAATCTCAAGTATTAACATTCATTAAATTTTATCTCCATTTTGCACTATGTCTTGACTATTGGCGGTAACGGTCTTGCTAAAATTTGTGGGCGATTTACAACTACCGCCTTATCAAAGCCGCCCAGTGTTTATTGTTTTTGTTACTTTATCTGGTTGAGCGTCAACGCCCATTAATTTTAACTTTTGTTATAGCCAGTTTTTATTTAATTTCTCCATATAACCATTTAATATCTACAGGAAAAATATAATGGTATCTCACATTCTCATTTTTAATTTTAGCTGGAATCCATATCGGCATCTTTTTTACAAATTCTCTGACAGATTCATCTAAACTTTTATCAATTCCCTGCTTAATTTCAATACTCGATAGGTGTCCATTTTTTTCTACTATACAACGCACATAAATTTTTCCGGAATATCCGTTGTCTGTTAAAATTTGTGGCATTTGATAGTTCTGCTTAAAATATTTCTCAATAGCTTCAATTGTAGTGTCTACTCTAGCATATTTAAATTCAGGATAACTGTCAACCGTTTTGTAAATCAAAGTGTCAGTTTGACTATTTAGAATCATCAAAGCATGATCAATGAATCTTTTCTTTGGATAAATTAATATAATACCATTCTTGTCGCTATAGATATATTTTTCATGCTCATCTTTAAATAGTTCTATTTTTTCAATCCAATTAGGGTCAATCTTTGCCATTGTTATATTGTCAAGAGGATACCTCATTGTGTCGACAACTAGCATAGACCTTGGTGAATTGTTTTCTTTAAAACTATTATTCTGTCCTCTTTTGTTTTGACCTAAAACCAATGTAGAACAAATTAGAAATATAGAAGTAATAAATAGTTTCATAGTTGTTTTTAAAATTGCCCATAACGTTGAGTATAAGAAACGTAAGTGATTTCGAAGCGCTTACCTGTCAAGTTGTACTGAGCCAAATTTGCGTTTTGACACAAATTTAAAATATTAAACAAACCAGTCAAATCGCAGATTTGGCGGAGCTGATTCAATGTACGAAAGTTCCGTAAACCACTGCCCCACTTATGTTTTTATACATTGTTAGCGGTTGTTATTCCTTAAATTCAACTAGTTCAATCTCTTTATTACTACATTTCAGTCTTTTCTGCTTGTCAACTGATGTTAAAGGTTGAAAATTTGGATAATCATTGTTTTTTTCCTTATATGTCAAAATCTTATTATTCCGAATCAGGAACTTTAATGTCCTGTCTGATTTATTGATATTTAACAATAGACTATCTCCTTGTATTTTGAACTTTCCGCTATAACACTCACTTCCCTCGCAACTTGAAAAATACCAATGAAATTTTAAATTATCTTTTATTATCAACTGTTTTGTTGTGTAGTCATCTGAATAATACCAGAATCCTTTCATATCATTGTCTTTCTGAGATTGAGAGAATAGTGAAAAGCTAACAAATAGGTATATTAATATCAATATGTGTCTCATCTTGTAAACGTATAACTTAACCCAAGTTGTAAAAAATCGTATTTGTCAATTCTGTCATATTTAAGCGCAATACCGATAGTGTTTTTGTACACAAAACTCTTTATGAATCCAGAATATGTAAAATAGTCAAAATAGTATCCAGATGATAATCCTGCATATAGTCTGCGATAAATAAAAACATTACTTAATCCAAGTTCAGCTCCAAAATTTTTCTTGCTATTCAAGTCATGATATGCAAGTTCTAATTTTACAACAAAATCAGTGTTTTTTAAATAAGTCTCTGCTGAAATGTTTAATTCTTGAAATCGAAAATTGCTTAATGAATAATCATAGTCTGAAAATCCAATTGCTATTAAAGATAAATATCTAGGATATTTCCACCCTACATTGATTCCATATGAGTAATCCCTATTAAAATCAGTATTTCCTTGAATTTTAAATACAAAGTCTTCTGAGAAATCCTCAAAATGAATTAAAGGTCTTTCGTCATAACCATTACTAATTTCAAGTCCGAATGTTGAATTAAAATAATCATATTGAGAACCAACAGTAATCCATTTTGTATTATAAAAGTCAAGAGGATTGGTAATATCAGCAAGTATCATGGTAGTATCGGTCTCAATACTGTCATTCTGAACTTGAGCATATAAAATGTCAATTCCAATTAAAAACTGGAAAGTAAGTAAACATATATATAGTTTTCTTTTAATCATCTATGGTTTCGTGACTGTCCTCTAATAACCGCT